>NZ_JALXPM010000018.1:0-51934 GCF_025147615.1 Brevibacterium luteolum
TGGCACGACCTCTCACCTTCCTGGAATCTATCCAGTCGCGAAGTCAACCAAACCTTCAGCAGTCACGCTCTATCATTGTGCGGAAAGACTCTGAAGACTGTATGCCGTCAGAAGTCAGGCGACCGCCATCGACGCCTCAGGGGTCAGCAGCTCCCGATACCTGTGGAACGAGTAGGACAACCAATGACGCATGTAATGCCCGACGACATATTTGAGGATGCCTCGGAGCGTCGCCAGGGGCCGCGGCGCAAGACTCGCCGAACCGGCAGGAAGATTCTCTTCGGATTCCTCATCCTTGTTCTTGTACTCGTTGCAACGGTCGGCGGATATGCGTGGTACCTTGGCCGGACCTTTGACAAGAACTCGAACACGATCCCTGACGAGCATGTTTTCGGTGACAAGACACCGCCGCCGGTCGACGGCGGTGCGATGAACATTCTTGTGCTCGGCGCAGATGAGCCCATGGACCAGGTGGCCTTCTCGAACTCGCGCGGACTCCGCTCTGACACCATCATGGTTGCCCACGTCCCGGAGGATCGTTCGAGCATCCAGTTCATGTCGATCCCGCGTGACTCCTGGGTCGATATCGAAGGTCACGGCAAGGCGAAGATCAACGCGGCCTTGTCGTATGGAGGCTTGCCGCTTGCGGTCAGCACTGTTGAGGACTTCATCGGGGCGCCGATCAACCACGTGGCGATGATCGACTTCGAGGGCTTCCAGCTGCTCACCGACTCGGTGGGCGGCGTCGATGTCGAATCCTCGCAGGCATTCTCGAGCGGCGGTCATAGCTTTACGGAGGGGACGAACCACCTCGACGGTGAAGCAGCGCTGGCTTTCGTGCGGGCACGCAAGCAGTTCGCTGACGGAGATTTACAGCGTGCCCGCAACCAGCAGGAGTTCATGTCCTCTCTGTTCGGCAAGATCGTCGACGCCGATACTCTGTCGAACCCGAACAAGGTGACCGGCATGGTCCGGGACTTTTCGCCCTACATGTACCTGGATTCGGGACTGCATTCCTCGGCGATCTCTCGATACGCGTTGGCGATGCGCGATGTTCGCAGCGATGACATCGACTTCTTCACCGCTCCGATCGCGGGTGCCGGCCGCTCAGCTGACGGCCAGTCGTATGTGAAGGTCGACGAGAAGGAACTCGAGAATGTCCGCAAGGCCTTCAAGGACGACACGGTGAAGGACTACGCCGAGAACGCCGACCAGCAGCACCTGTGACAACCTCAGTTCGGCCACAGTTCGTCAGAACCGGTGTGGCGTCGGCTCTTGCTTTCACGCTCCTCGTTTCAGGCTGCACCAACGGCAGAGAGGGCTTCACCGCCGAGCGGGCCGCCCAGATCCATGCGCCGTCGAACGCCGCGCAGAGCGAGACCGGGTACCGGGAGCTCGCCGAATTCGCCGACTCCGGCAGCGGTGTGAAGAACGCCGAGGACGGACGCCTGGTCATCGACATCGCTCCGAGCACCGCGACGACGATCGAGTTCGTGCACGGCTGAGGGCTTTTCAGATGTGACTACGGCCCTGGGCGATGGGTTTTCCATCGGCCAGGGCCGGTTCAGTCAGTGATCTGCCGGTCAGGTGACTCGCCGGTCAGGTGACTCGCCGGTCAGGTGCCCTGCCGGTCAGGCCAGCAGCTCAGGGCCGCGGGAGGTCGAGGAGATCGCCGGTGCGCCGGTCGATCTTCTGGCCGGTGGCCTCCTCGTGCGCCTCGATGTGCAGACCCGACTCCCAGTGCTCGGCGCCCGGGATCGGGCACGTCTCCGGAATGTAGACCGGATCCTTGCCGGCCCTGCGCTGGGCCTCGAAGTCCTTGAGGATCTTGAACGCCGGACCCTGGATGATGAGGATGCCGATGATATTGAGCCACGCCATGAGACCCACACCGATGTCGCCGAGGGTCCAGGCATCGCCGGCACCGCCGACGGCACCGATGACGACGGCCACGAGGATCGCCAGCTGCAGCAGGCGCATGAGGACGCTGCGCAGCAGCACGTTGCGCGAGTTGCGCAGCAGGTAGGACAGGTTCGTCTCGGCCATGTAGTAGTAGGCCACGATCGTGGTGAAGGCGAAGAACGCCAGCGAGACTGCGATGAAGCTCGCGCCCAGGCCCGGCACAATCGTGTCGAAGCTGTTCTGCACATAGCCGGGGCCTGCCTCGACGCCCTCGGGCAGACGTCCGCCGTCGCCGACGAGCGGGCCGCCGTCCTCACCCTCGTAGACGCGGTACATGCCGGTCGACAGGATCATGAACGCCGTTGCCGAGCACACCAGCAGCGTGTCGATGTAGACCGCACCGGCCTGCACCAGGCCCTGCTTGGCCGGGTGGGAGACCTCCGAGGCGGCAGCGGCGTGCGGGCCGGTGCCCTGACCGGCCTCATTGGAGTAGATGCCGCGCTTGACGCCCCAGGCCACAGCCTCGCCGATGACGGCACCGAAGGCGGCGTTGACGCCGAAGGCTGAGGAGAAGATGAGCGAGATGACCTCGGGGATGGCGGAGGCGTTGATGATGACGACGATGATCGCGCCGATGATGTAGATGACAGCCATGAACGGCACGACGATCGAGGCGAAGTTCGCGATGCGCTTGATGCCGCCGATGATGATGAACCCGAGCACGATGACGATGCCCACAGCCGGGATCCATGGCTCCAGGCCCCACGCGTTGGCCATCGCCGAGGAGATGCCGTTGGCCTGCACGCCGGGCAGCAGCGAGCTCATCGCGAAGATCGTGACACAGGCGAAGATCGCGCCGTAGAGCTGGAACAGGCCCTTGGCCTTCGTGTGCGCGTACGCCTTCGCCAGGTAGTAGGCCGGGCCGCCGCGGTACTCGCCGGTGTCGCGGTCGCGCTCCTTGTAGATCTGGCCGAGCGTCGATTCGACGAACGAGGTGGAGGCGCCGAGCAGGGCGACCATCCACATCCAGAACACCGCGCCCGGGCCGCCGAGCGCGATCGCGGTGGCGACACCGGCGATGTTGCCGGTGCCCACGCGGCCGGACAGCGAGACCGCCAGGGCCTGGAAGGACGAGACTCCCGAGGAGGAGCCCTTGCCGGTGAACATGTAGACGAAGATGTCGCCGATGCGGCGGATCTGGATCGCCTTCGTGCGGATCGTGAAGAACACGCCCACGCCCAGGCACAGGTACACGAGCACTGGCGACCAGACGAGGTCGTTGAGCAGACTGATGATGTCTGACATGAAAAGACTCCTTAGGAAATCAGCCCAGCCACCGCCTCGGGTAAGGCAGTGGGATCCTCCGATCCCGGATGTGAGAGGGAGGGGGAGCAGCACGTGCACGATCTCTGTGCGCGGCATCACACGGACTGATTCAGCCACACTCCGCGGTGTGTGTCAATTCACTGTGAATCACCGTGACCCTCTGGCGTCATGACACGCGTCCTGGTATGCATCCGGTGCGCAGACGAATGTCCGCAGGTGCGGGGGAGTCCCGTGCCCACGGTCACACTTCGGTTGCGATCTGGGATATACATGGTTCAAGCCGTCGCCTCGTGACACTGCAGCACTAGGATGACGTCTGCTCCACTCCTGAATGACGAAAGGCGCGTTCATGTTCCGATCACGCAAGCTGCTGGCCACCGGCGCAGCGCTCGGCGCGGCAGCGATGGTGCTGTCGGCCTGCTCCACCTCGACCACCGGCGGCGGTGGCGAAGGCGAGTCCGGTGATGCGCTCACCATCGGCACCACCGACAAGGTGACCGTCCTCGACCCGGCCGGCTCCTACGACAACGGCTCCTTCTTCGTCATGAAGCAGGTGTTCCCCTTCCTGCTGAGCTACAAGCCCGGCACCGCCGAGATCGAGAACGACATCGCCGAATCGGCCGATTTCACTGATCCGAAGACCTTCGAGGTCAAGCTCAAGGAGGGCCTGAAGTTCTCCAACGGCAACGAGCTGACGTCCTCGGATGTGAAGTTCTCCTTCGACCGCCAGCTGGGCATCGCCGATCCCAACGGCCCGTCCTCGCTGCTCGGCAGCCTCGAATCCGTTGAGACTCCGGATGACCTGACGGTCCAGTTCAAGCTGAACAAGGAGAACGACCAGATCTTCCCGCAGGTGCTCGCCGGGCCGGCCGGCCCGATCGTCGATGAGGACACCTTCTCCGCCGACGAGATCACCAAAGACGACGACATCGTCTCCGGCGACGCCTTCGGCGGCCCGTACAAGATCGGCTCGTACCAGTTCAACGAGCTCGTCGCCTACGAAGCCAACCCCGAATACCAGGGCTCGCTCGGCGAGGCCAAGACGTCCAACGTGCAGATGCGCTACTACTCGGACGCCAACAACATGAAGCTCGACGTCGAGAAGGGCCAGATCGACGTAGCCTGGCGCTCGCTGTCGGCCACCGACATCGAAGACCTCGAAGGCAGCGACAGCGTCGAGGTCCACCAGGGCCCCGGCGGTGAGATCCGCTACATCGTCTTCAACCTCGACACCATGCCCTATGGTGCCAAGACCGATGAGGCCGACGAGGACAAGGCACTGGCCGTCCGCCAGGCGATGGCCGACTCGATCGACCGTGAGGCCGTGGCCGACCAGGTCTACAAGGGCACCTACACCCCGCTGTACTCGCACATGCCCACCGAACTGCCGGCGGCGAAGGAATCGCTCAAGGAGATGTACGGCGACGGCAACGGCGGCGCTGATGTTGAGAAGGCAAAGAAGCGCCTCGAGGACGCCGGTGTTGAGACCCCGGTCGAGCTGAAGCTGCAGTACAACCCCGACCACTACGGCCCGTCGTCTGGTGACGAGTACGCGCTCATCAAGGACCAGCTGGAGTCGACTGACCTGTTCACCGTCGACCTGCAGTCCACCGAATGGGTCAAGTACGCCGAGGACCGCACCGCCGACGTCTACCCGCTGTACCAGCTCGGCTGGTTCCCCGACTACGCCGACGGCGATAACTACCTCGTGCCGTTCTTCTACAACACCGAGGAGAACCCGTCATTCCTCGCCAACCACTACACCAACGACGAGCTCAACACGCTGCTCAAGGAGCAGGGCTCCGAGGCCGACGAGGGCAAGCGCGCTGAGGAGCTCGGCAAGGCGCAGGACATCGTCGGCGAGGAGCTGCCGACCCTGCCGCTGCTGCAGGGCAACCAGATCGCCGTCTCCGGCACGGACGTCAAGGGCGTCGACGACACCCTCGACCCGTCCTTCCAGTTCCGCCTGGCGCTGCTGGAGAAGTGACGCCCGACTGAACCGCGCACCGCAGCCGAGGCGGGGATCCCACCAGACCCCCCGCCTCGGCTCCGGTCTGCCGGGAGGCGAGAGACGCCTCGGCGGCGGAGACCAGAACCACCCAGATCCCAACCCACGAAATGTGAACCCATGACCGCAAGCGTCCAGGTGCCCGATCTCGCTGAGGATCCAGCGGCGAAGACGGCCAAACGCAGCTCCGGATCCGGCCTGGGGAGATACATCCTCATCCGGTTCCTGCTCATCATCCCGACCGTGTGGATCCTCACCACCCTCGTCTTCTTCCTCATGCGCATCACCGGCGACCCGATCACGGCCGCCCTCGGCGGGCGCCTGACGAAGGCGCAGCTGGCCGAGCGCGTCGCCGCGGCCGGTTACGACCGGCCGATCCTCGTGCAGTACTTCGAATACCTCGGAAACATGCTGCGCGGCGACTTCGGCACCACCCTGTCGGACAACCGCCCGGTCACCTCGATCCTCATGACCTACGGGGCGGCGACGCTGGAGCTCGTGTTCTTCGCGCTCATCGTCGCACTGCTGCTCGGCATCCCGCTGGGCATGATCGCCGCTCGCTTCCGCGACACCTGGCCCGATGCCACCCTGCGCGTGCTTGCGATCCTCGGCTACGCCACCCCGGTGTTCTTCGCCGGCCTCATCCTCAAGCTCATCTTCGGCGTGCTCTTCCCGATCCTGCCGATCGCCGGCCGTGCAAGCTCCTCGACTGAACTCGTCATGGGCGGCGTGGTCGCACCCACCCGCATCTACTTCATCGACGCGCTGCGCATCGGCGACATGGCCGCCTTCACCGACGTCATGAGCCACGCCGTGCTGCCGGCGATCGCACTCGGCCTGCTCACCGGCGGCACCTTCCTCCGCCTCGTGCGCACCAACCTCATCGGCACACTCGGCCAGCAGTACATCGAATCCGGCCGCTCCCGAGGCGTCTCCGAGTTCCGGCTCGTGACTCGCCACGCCTACCGGCCGGCCCTCATCCCGATCATCACCGTCATGGGCATGCAGATCGCGCTCATGCTCGCCGGTGCGGTGCTGACGGAGACGACGTTCGAATGGAAGGGACTGGGCTTCCAGCTCGCCCACTATCTCACCGCCCGCGACTTCGTCGCCGTACAGGGCATCGTCGTGATGCTCGCCGTCATCGTCGCGGTGACGAACTTCATCGTCGACATCATCGCCGCCCTCATCGACCCGCGAGTGAGGTACTGATGACCCAGCCAACCGATCGCACGAACGACAGCACCGGCAGCGCACACGCCGCCACCGGTGCCCGCGCAGCCGGCGCCTCGGGCGCAGGGACCGGCCAGACCGGCGCCTCGGGCGCGGGGACCGGCCAGACCGGCGGCTCGCAGCGGCATTGGACTTCGCGGGTGCCGGTCATCAGCCACCTTAAGCAGTCCGTCGGGCTGCAGCGCGGCATGCTCATCGCAGGCCTCGTCATGTGCGCGATCGTGCTGCTGACCGCCCTGCTCGCCCCGCTGCTGGCCCCCTACGGGTTCAATCAGCTCGCCGATGAGGCCGGGCGCTTCGGCGCCCAGCAGCCGCCGAGCTCCAAGCACCCATGGGGCACCACCGTCGGTGGATTCGACGTGCTCTCCCGCGTCATCTGGGGCGCGCGTACGGCCGTGTTCGTCATCGTCGTCGCCGTGCTCATGTCGATCTTCCTCGGCGTCATCCTCGGGCTCATCTCCGGCTACATCGGCGGCTGGCTCGACCGCATCCTCGTCGTCGTCGCCGATGCCATCTACGCCTTCCCGACCCTGCTGCTGGCGATCGTCATGACGATCGTCATCTCCGGCGGGCAGTCCAACGTCATCGGCGGTGTGCTCGCCGCAGCGATCTCGATCACCGTCGTATTCATCCCGCAGTACTTCCGGGTGGTGCGCGCCGAGACTGTGCGGCTGAAGGCCGAGCCCTTCGTCGAGGCCGCCCAGGTCATCGGCGTGTCGAAGACGCGGATCGTGGCCCGCCACATCTACCGCAACGCCACCCGCAACCTGCCGCTCATCTTCACGCTCAACGCCTCCGAAGCGATCCTCACCCTGGCAGCCCTCGGCTTCCTCGGCTTCGGCATCGAGCCGACCTCGGCCTCCGAGTGGGGATACGACCTGAACAAGGCACTGGCCGACGTCACCTCCGGCATCTGGTGGACCTCTGTGTTCCCCGGCGCCGCCATCGTCATGACGGTGCTGGGCATCACGCTCGTCGGCGAGTCCATCAACGACCTCAACGACCCCCGGCTGCGCGTGCGCAGGAAGAAAGCCCGCGCGAAGAAGGTGGAGAACACATGACAGACGAGACCCGCAAGACGAGCACCGCCTCGGGCGCGGGGCGCGAGCCGCTGCTGCGCATCGAGGACCTCGACATCACCTTCGCCACCGACGGCGGCGACGTGCACGCCGTCAACGACCTCTCACTTGCCGTCGCGCCCGGCGAAGTGCTCGCGATCGTCGGCGAATCCGGCTCCGGCAAGACCGTGACCGCCAAGTCGATCCTGCGCCTGCTGCCCGAGACCGCGACCGTCGGCGGGGCGATCATCGTCTCCGGCGACAACGTCGTGACCGCCAGCCGCGAACAGCTGCGCGAACTGCGCGGCAGATCCGCCTCGATGGTGTTCCAGGAGCCCTCGACCGCCCTCAACCCGGTGTTCACCGTCGGCTGGCAGATCGCCGAGGGCCTGCGCGTGCACAATCCCAAAATGAGCCGCAAAGAGCTGCGCACCCGCGTCGTCGAGGCGATGGAGAAGGTCGGCATTCCCAACGCGTCCGAACGCTGCGACTACTACCCGCACCAGTTCTCCGGCGGACAGAAGCAGCGCATCGTCATCGCGATGGCGCTCGCGCTGGGCGCGAAGCTCATCATCGCCGACGAGCCCACCACCGCCCTCGACGTCACCGTGCAGGCCGAGATCCTCGACCTGCTGCGCGACCTGCGCGACGAGATGGACACCGCGATCGTGCTCATCACCCACAACATGGGCGTTGTCGCCGACCTCGCCGACCGGGTCGCCGTCATGTACCGCGGCGACCTCGTCGAGACCGCCGATGTGCAGACGCTGTTCGCCGATCCGCGCGAGGAGTACACCCGCAACCTGCTCGCCGCCGTGCCGCGCCTGACCTCGGTGTCCGAGCGCGAAGCCGGCGGGCTGGATGCCGAGGCTGGGGCCGGCGAGGCGACCGGCGCCTCGGGAGCGGGGTCTGCCCGGGTGACCACCACCTCGAGCTCGGGTGCTGCTGGGACGGATGCCGCCTCGGAGGCGGCCACCGGCGCCGAGGCGGGGCGCACCCGCCCGGACGCCGCACCGATCGTCGTGGCCCGAAACCTGGAGATCGTCTACCCCGGCGGCATCGGCAAGCCCGACTTCACCGCCGTCGACGGGGTCAGCTTCGAGATCCGGCCCGGTGAGGTGTTCGGCATGGTCGGCGAGTCCGGCTCCGGCAAGACGACCATCGGGCGCGCGATCGCCGGACTGACGAAGGCTACCGGCGGCTCGCTCACCGTGTTCGGCCATGAGATGGTCGGGTTCAAGGAGCGGAAGTTCAAGCCGCTGCGCAAGCGCATCGGATTCGTCTTCCAGGACCCGGCGGCGTCCTTCAACCCGCACCTGAGCATCGGCGAGTGCGTCGCCGAGCCGATCGCCGTGCACCAGCCGGACATGTCCGCTCACGACCGCCGCCAGCGCACCCGCGAGCTGCTCGAAGCCGTTCAGCTGCCCGAGGCCTACGCCCAGCGCTACCCGCACGAGCTCTCCGGCGGTCAGCGCCAGCGTGCCTCGCTTGCCCGCGGCATCGCGCTCAATCCCGAGCTGCTCATCGCCGACGAGCCCACCAGCGCCCTCGACGTGTCCGTCCAGGCGCGTGTGCTCGAGCTCTTCGCCGAGCTGCAGGAGCGGTTCCACTACGCCGCGCTGTTCATCAGCCACGACCTCGCCGTCGTCGACATGCTCTCCGACCGCATCGGCGTGCTCTTCCACGGCCGCCTGCTCGAAGAGGGCACCGGCGCGCAGGTGCTCGGCAGCCCGCAGCACGACTACACCCGCAAGCTCATCGCCTCGCTGCCCGTGCCCGACCCCGTCGAGCAGGCCAAGCGCCGCGAACTCGCCCGCGAGATCCGCGCTCGCGTGTAGGAGAAGGGCAGGGCCTGGGGCCTGGCTGGCTCGTGGGGCCCGCCTGGTCTGGCTGCCTGGCCCGGCTGCCTGGCCTGGCCACTTGCTGAACGTGACCGGCTCCGTCGTTTTCGACGGGGCCGGTTCCGTGTTGTGGGTGGGCTTGTCGCGGGGCGCCGGGCCCGAGGTTGTGGTGGCCGGGCCCGAGGCGGCGGAAGCGCTCGTGGGGAGCGTTGTCCGTGCCTCGTGCCAGACTGAGTTCAGAGTCGAAGCAGGCATATGTTTATGTGAGTTACATGTGAACACAGTCGAAACTATTGTTTCAGCACCTGACTTGGCTCATTTTGTTAGTGCGTGAGTTTGCCGTTCATGATCGCGTCGATGATGGCTTTTTCTTGGGCGGGGATGTGGGGCGGGAAGGTCTGCTGGGTGCCGTTGATCTCGATCGTCGCCGACCGCAGCGGCCGTAGGCGCTTGACGACGTTGCCGATCGCCAGCCCGGTGCGGGTCTGGACGTAGCGCGATACCGCCAGGGCGGCGAACACGATGGTCAGGTGCGCTTCGATCGATTCGCGGACTCGGTGGAAGATCGGCCGGGCAGCCAGGTCGGTCTTGGACATGCGGAACGATTGCTCGACGTGCCACAGGTCGTGGTAGGACGACACCACCTCTGCCGCCGGCATGATGCTGGCCGGGATGTTGGATGAGTATCCCTTCCAACCGACGAGCTGTATAGCTCGTGCGTAGGAGGCTTCGTCGAGTTCTTTCTTCCCGCCTTTCTCCCGCACGAACCTGGCCTTCTTCGGTGCCCGTTCCCCGTCGATGATCGCGATCGCTCGGTTGCGCTGCTGATTGAGCGTTGCTCGGTCCCGCAGCGCTCTCTTGCGCCGGTACTGCCAGACGGCCCGCCATTTGTCGGTGTCTGTTTCGGGGTCCCACACCGGCTCGGCCCGGCGCGGCACCTGGTCCGGATCGGGTGCCGACCGCCGCATCGTGATGGTGTCGACGGTCAGCCCGTCCTCGTGGTGGGTGCCGTGCCAGTGGAAGTACTTCGCCAGGTCCTGCGGTGCCTTCGTCTGCCGCGACCCGACGATGAACCGCAAGCCGGCGTCGTCGAGGTCTTGCAGGTTCTTCGCCGACAGCATCCCGGCATCGGCGACCACTACCATATCGGCCACGTTGTGGCGGTCCTGGAAAGCCTTGATCACCGGGATCATCGTGTGCGTCTCGGCCTTGTTCCCTTCGAACGAGCGAATCTCCAGGGGAAACCCGGTCCGGTCGACGAGCAGCCCGATGACGATCTGCGGATCGACCCGGCGCTCCTTCGAGTACCCGACCTTGCGGTAGGAGTCTTCCTTCTCCGCCTCGAAATACAAGGTGGTGACGTCATACAGCAGCAGCGACAGCCCCGTGGTGGCGGCGCTGTAGGCGAAGCAGGCCTTCGCGATCTGATCCCGATAGTCCTGTTCCTGGATCCTGCCCAGGCTCCGCTTAATCGTGGCGTAGCTGACAGCGTCGAACCCGAGGTCGCGCAGCACCCGAGGCGCGTCGCGCTTCGACGTCGGCTCCACGATCCGGGCCACCACCAAGTCGCAGAACACCGCGTCGTCGACCCGGTCGAATCCCAACTGCCGATATGCCGCGGTCAGCACGTCCCGCAAGATCCCGGCCGGGGTCGCCGCCACTCGTCCGGCAGGAGCACGCCCAGCAAAAGGTGGCTCAGGGTCAAGCAGCGCGGCTTGCCCACCGTTTTCCTCAACCAGCGACTGAGTGGGCATCTCTGCAAACCCGATGTCGATATCAAGCGTCTGCTGCCCGTCATCGATCCAGCCCCTGGCCTGGGCCAGCAGAACCCCGAGCTCGGCCTCGGTATGCGCCGACCCGATGTGCTTGATGATGCGCTGCCGACCGCGCCAATACTCAGCCACCTGCACCGCAGTCGCCCCGGACTTCGTGCGGACCCGCCGAATGAACACCATCCCACGACTCTAAACGACCCCCGTTAGTGCGTGAAAAAGCACGAAATCACAAGCAAAGCTCCAGGTCACGGAACCAAAGCACCGAAAGCAAGACAACCGTGAGCCAAGTCAGGTCAGAGTCGAAGCAGGCATATGTTTATGTGAGTTACATGTGAACACAGTCGAAACTATTGTTTCAGCATATCGAACACGCTTAGACTTGAAGCCAGAAAGATCGCGGTAGATCACAAGGGAGGTGGCCGCGATGCTCGTCGAAGAACAGGTCATCACGACCCACCGCAACGACGCGGTGGTCGACACGTCTGATTTCGCTGACTGTCTCTACCGGCTGAGATCAACCAACCGGGACATTGATAACCGCCGCATGACTGGGCTTGGATTCCTCTTCGACGCCTTCCTTGCCCGGACGGCTTCTGATTCACCAGAGGATGTCTCCCTGCAGGTCGATGCGGTCCGTGAGCTCGCGGCTGACCCGCGTGCGCTCGGCCGCCCGGACCGTGACGGCACTGACTTCAAGAACGAAGCCGAGCAGCGCCGGAACGCCTACGCCTGGCTGGTCGAACGCACGGCATCGACGTCGCTGATGCACATGGCAGACGCACTCGACACGACTGTCAAGCAGGTCCGTTCACGCGTGCAGGTCGCTGCAGCGGGACTCGTCGGGCTGCCAGAGTTCACGGCCCAAGCCCGGGCAGGGGTCATCGGCTACGACCGCTACCTCCACGGCGCCCGGCGCGCCACGACCATAGAGCCTGAACATCTGGCGGACTTCGATGCAGGACTTGTGCGGATCAGAGTCTCGGATATGACGGCGTTCAAACGAGCAGTCACGCAACTGATCGCCACACTCGTTACGCGCGAGGAACGCGCGAAAGAAGTCCGGGATCGCCGCACTGTCGAGACCTACTACGAGCCGCACGGGCTGGGGATCCTCATCGCGCGCGGCCCCTCCCACCAGATCGCGCTCTTAGAAGCGCGGTTGGCTGGCATGGCCCGCAGCGTCATCAAGGGCCTCGGCGCACCACTTGGGGTGCCCGAAGGACGCGAGATCGTGGACGACCGGGGGATGGGTGAGCTGATGTTCGACTTCCTCACCGGCTCCCAACCTGCAGGCACGCTGACCACACAGCCCACCGACAGTGACTCCACGATTGTCGAGGCTGCCAATCCAGCCGGTATTGACGTCGACGCGACCGCTGAGAAGATCGCCGAGACTCTCGCCGAAACAGGTGTCCGGTGCCCAGTCGACGCTGAGTGGCTCAAACGTCAAGCCCGCATTACTATCACCGTCCCGGCACTGGCCCTCCTCGACAAGAACACCGACGAAGGCGATGCGGATTCGGTTCCGGGGATGGTCAATGGTCACCCGATCTCACCTGAGACCGCCCGCCAGCTCACCGGGACTGGTCATTCGACGGTCTACCGGATCCTGACCGATCCCACCGACGGGACCGTCCTCGACCACGCTGCTGAGACCTACACGATCCCCGAACGCATGCGGATCGCGCTGGTTGAGAAGTGGCAGTTCTGCACACTCCCTGGTTGCGACCGGTCAGCTGTGAAAGCAGAGCTCGATCACATCGAACCGTTCAATCATGAAGACCCTGGACGAGGCGGACCGACCACCATGGGGAACCTCCACCCGTTATGCCGGGAGCATCACCAGATGAAAACCGAAGACAGACTCAGAGTCACCCGCAGTCCCGACACTGGGATGCTGACCTGGACACTGCCCGGCGGACACCAACTCCAAGCAAGGCCACCGACAAATCCCATCGGGCAGGCACACGCCCAACAGCTGCTCAACCTCACCACTGACTAGACCACACCGCCGCCACCGACTTACCCGAAACGATTCTCAGTCGTTTCTCTACCAGCGCTGCCTGCAGCACCACCGCAGTGACAGAACGATGTTTGACAACCACATAGTGTCCGGCCCTGCTGCCTACATGAGACGATGAACCGCATGGAAACTCTTGCCATCATCGGCGCCGGCCTGGCCGGAACCGAATGCGCCCGCGCCTACGTGGGTGCCGGTGGAGCCGCGGACGTCATCCTCATTGACCCGCGCCCAGTTCCCAGCGAACTCCCGCCCCTGTCGAAGACCCTCTTCGCCGACGAGCTCGACCATGTGCCACTCCTTCGACCAGACGGCATCCGCCTGGTCGAAGGAGAAGTGACTCGGGTGGAGGCAGACGGCCGGGGACTGCATCTGGCCGACGGCCAGCGCATCGACTGCGACGCTCTCGTCGTGGCCGCAGGCATGCGGGCACGACGCCCGCAGACCGAGCTCCCAGGCGGGCCGGTCCACACCATCCGCAACGCTGACGACGCTGAGGCCATCCGTGCGGCAACAGGCGACAACGCAGACATCGGCGTCCTCGGATCCGGCTACCTCGCGCTCGAAGCAGCCCGCAGCGCCGCCGACGCCGGCCACCGCGTCACCGTGTACCTGCGCGGAGACCGCCCGCTCATCGGCCGGCACCACGAGGCGATCGGCCGCGCACTCATGAACCGGCATGCCGAAGCCGGCGTCAACTTCCTCCTCGACGCAGACCCTAGCGACTACACCGCCCACGATGTCTGGATCGCAGCCATCGGCGGCGCGCCCCTCACGACCACCCTGCCTGAGGAATGGGACCGCGACGGCAGCGGACACCTCCTCGTCGACCGCAGCCTCCGGCTCACCATCGACGGGAAACCCGTCGAGAACGCATGGGCCATCGGTGATATTGCCCACCTTGCCAGTGGCCCATTGGCCGATGCCGGGCCGATGGAATCCGAGGCAGCCGCCGCCTCCCAGGGGACATGGCTGGGGGAGCAGGTCGCGGCCGGGAGCACCGATGCAGAATGGGACGACGTGCCGTGGCATTGGAGCTTCCAAGGCCCCGAACGCGTCTTCGCCGCAGGCCGAGTGACCGGCACGGACACGGCGATCGTCAGCGGTGACCAACAGTCCGGACGCTTCCAGGTGCTGCACTTCCACGACGGAGCGCTCTGCGGGGCCGAGACCCTCAATCAGCCGCCGGCGCACAACGCCGCACGCAAACTCCTCGCCCTGCCCGCAGCCGACCGGCCGACACCAGCCGACGCAGCAGACGGCCTGCTCGATCTGCGTGCCTGGGTGCGCCGACTGCGCAGCTAGGCGCCCGGCCTCGTACACTGCTAAGAGCGGGGCTGATTACAATGTCTCTGTTCCGCACTGATCCTGTAACCGACGAAGGGCGTTCTGCGCACCATGAGCATGCCTGAGATGGCGGCGAAGTACTCACTCGAAAGAGTTGGTGCTCGCCCGCCGCTGACCCACTACCTGAAAGAGGTATGGCGGCGGCGCGACTTCATCTTCAGCCTCGCGAAGTTCCGTATCCAAAGCGAGAACGAGCGCAACCGTCTGGGAATGCTGTGGGTGCTGCTGCGGCCGATCTTCTCCGCGCTCATCTACGGCCTCGTCTTCGGCCTCGTGCTCGGGTCCATGCGGCCAGAGGGATTCGTCCCCTACGTCATCATCGGCGTCTTCCTGCTGGAGTTCTTCAACTCCTCGATGAACGGCGGCGCCAAGTCGATCATCTCGAACTCAGCGCTCGTGCAGTCCCTGCCGTTCCCGCGTCTCGTCCTGCCGGTCTCGACCGTGCTGCAGAACCTGCTCAACTTCGTGCCGACCCTGGCACTCATGATCATTCTGACGATGCTGTGGGGTGCCAGGCCGGAGTTCACCTGGTTCCTGCTCATCCCCCTCGTGCTCATCTTCTGGGTCTTCAACCAGGGCGTGGCCCTCATCTTCGCCCGCCTGACCGTCCACCTGCGCGACCTCAGCCAGCTCGTGCCCTACATCTCCCGCATGATCTTCTACACTTCCGGTGTCTTCTTCGACCCGGCGACGGTCCTCGACAAGTACCCGACTGTCGCTGCGGTCTATGACTGGCATCCGCTCTACGAGGTGCTCGCCATCGCCCGCGGCATCCTGCTGCCGGAGTACGAGATCCCCGTTGACTTCTGGTGGAAGCACGCCATCTGGGCCGTTGTCATTCTGTGCATCGGTGTCGTCTTCTTCTGGAAAGCTGAGGAGCGATATGGCCGAGACGATTGAGCACCGCACCTCCGACGACCGCCGTCCTGAAGACGGCCAGCCGGTCGTCATCGTCGACGACCTCTACGTCGACTTCAAGACCTTGGCCACCGGCAAGCGCTTGACCCCCGGTTCGGCTAAGGGCCTGCTGCAGCGCGGCCGTGAGCTGCGCACCGTCCACGCCCTCAAGGGCGTATCCTTCACCGCCTACGCCAACGAGTCGATCGGGATCATCGGCACCAACGGTTCGGGCAAGTCGACGCTCATGCGCACCATCACCGGACTCACCCCGCCCACCAAGGGAGCCGTCTACGCGAAGTCACGGCCGAACCTCCTCGGCGTCGGTGCCGCACTCATGAGCGACCTGTCCGGTTCGCGCAACATCATCCTCGGCGGCCTCGCAATGGGCATGACCCGTGCAGAGATCGAGTCGAAGTACGACGAGATCGTCGAATTCACCGGCCTCGGCGACTTCATCGACATGCCGATGCGCACCTACTCATCCGGTATGTCCGCGCGCCTGAAGTTCGGCATCGCCACCGCCAAAGAGCACGAGATCCTCATCGTCGACGAAGCCCTGTCCGTCGGCGACCGCGACTTCCAGAAGCGCTCCGAGGCCCGGATCCGCGGCATCCGAGAGAAGGCCGGCACGGTCTTCCTCGTCTCCCACTCGATGCGCTCGATCCGCGACACCTGCAACCGCACCATCTGGATCGAGAAGGGCGAGCTGCTCGCCGATGGGGACACCGACGCCGTCGTGAAGGAGTACGAGCAGCACAAGTGAGAGCAGACCTCGCCCCCGCGACACTGCCAGCCCTGCCGGCCGAGCCGGGCGTGTCCTTCATCATGCCGGTGCTCAACGAAGCCGAGCACCTGGCCGCAGCCGTCGACACGATCCTCGCCCAGGACTACCCCGGCCCCAAGGAGGTCGTGCTCGCCCTCGGCCCTTCGACTGACGACACGACCGGAATCGCCGAGCACCTCGCCGCCGCCGACCAGCGGATCCGCCTCGTGCACAACCCCGCCGGCGACACCCCGACGAGCCTCAACCTCGCCGTCGCCGCCACCCGCCACCCGGTCATCATCCGCGTCGACGCCCACTCCGAGCTCACCGCCGACTACACCGCCACCGGCATCGCTGTGCTGCGCGAAACCGGTGCCGCCAACTGCGGCGGGCTCATGGTCGCCCGCGGCCGCACCGCCCTGCAGAGGGCCGTCGCCCGCGCCTACATGTCGCGCATCGGCCTCGGCGGGCCGGCCTACCACGCCGGCGACGAAGCCCAGGACGCCGAATCCGCCTACCTCGGCATCTACCGCCGTGAAGTCTTCGACCGCCTCGGCGGCTTCGACGTCACCCTGCGCCGCGGCCAGGACTGGGAGCTCAACCTGCGCATCCGCGAAGCCGGCGGCCGGGTCCGCTTCGACCCGCGCCTGCAGGTGACCTACTGGCCGCGCGCCGAATACCGCAAAGTGGTTCAGCAGTTCTACGCCACCGGCACGTGGCGCGCCGAGATCGTCCGCCGCTACGGCGCGAAGAACTCCCCGCGCTACTTCGCCCCCCCGCTGCTCGTCCTCGGCACCGCAGCCGCTGCCGCCAGTGCCGTCGCCGAGGCATCGGGCGCCCTGCGACAGGCTCCCGCACCTCTCCGCGTGCTCGGGCGGGCGAGCTTCGCTCCCGTGGCGGCCTATGCGGCAGGGATCCTCGCGGTGGCCGCCGCTGCCCGGGACTGCGCGCCCGGTGAGCGGGCGTGGTTCGCCGCGATCGTGCCGACGATGCATGTGAGCTGGGGCGCCGGGTTCCTGCGCGGCACCATCACCGGAGCCAAGCAGACCGTCGATCGGAGTCGCGCATGACGAAGACCCCCGAAGGATGGACACCGGTGCCCGAACCGCCTGAGCGCAAGAACTCGCCGATGGTGTTCATTGCGCTTGGCATCGCCGCCATCGCCGTGCTCGGCCTTGTGACCTTCAACATGCTCAGCCCTGCGAAGTCACTGACCGTCGCAAGCCTCAACAGCCCCGTCGTCGCCGCCCTGCAGGGCGGTTCGGCGCTCTACCCGGCCAACTCGAAGGAGGCGCTGGCCGAGGACGTGAAGTTCGGTTACCTGCCGGCCGTCGACCTCGCCCGCACCGCCGACGGAACCCTCGTGCTCGCCGACCCCGACGCTGAGCCTCACGCACTCGGACTCGACAGGCCGGTCGATGAGACCGACGACGCGACGTTCGCCGAGGCGGCAATCGCCCCCGCACCGGGCTCCGAACGCACCGGCACGACGCTGACGTGGGCGAAGGCGCTGGAGGACTTCGGCAGCGCAACCGTCCTCATGCCCGCCGTCGACGCCGACACCATCAGCGACGTCATCGCCACCGCCGAGGAGACTGGCCGCACCGACGGGATCATCGTCCGCAGCGACGACCCCGCTGTTCTCAAACAGGCCGGTGATGCGGGACTGACCGCGCTGTTCGACGGTGAGGCTCAGGGCCCGGATGCCGTCGAGGCGCCGATGGCCGCCGTTGCGGCCGATGCCGAGAACCTCGACGAATGGTTCAGCAGCGACGTGCAGACGTGGGTGACCGGTGTCGCCACCGAGAAGCAGCTCGGCGAACTCGCCTCGGCCGGAGCCTACGGCGCGCTTGCCGACAACCCGTTCACCATCCAGCCCTCAGCCGTCAAGACCGACTGAAGCGACCACCCCAGGAGACGTGATGAACCAGCCGCTTGGAAACCCCTCGCACATCGGCAACCTGTCCGCTGACCAGATCGGCCCGCAGCCGACCTTCCTGCCCGCCGACCACCCCGACGCCGAAGCACGGGAGCGGATGAGAGCCGGTGAGGAGGCCGCCGACGTCGTCAGCGACCTGCCGGCCAGCTGCCTCGCCTGGGCGGTCCTCGCCGATGAGGCCTACGACGAGGGCCGCACCGTCGACTCCTACGCCTACGCCCGCGTCGGATACCACCGCGGCCTCGACGCCCTGCGCCAGGCCGGCTGGCGAGGCGCCGGGCCGATCCCGTACTCCCACGAGATGAACCGCGGATTCCTCCGCGCCCTCTACGCACTCGGTAGGGCCGCAGCGACCATCGGCGAAGGTGAGGAAGCACAGCGCATCGAGCGGTTCCTGCGCGAATCCGACCCCGCAGCAGCCGACCTCATCGCCTCCTCCGACAGTCTGTGACGACGGGTCCTGCCCGTCCGGTGTGACCAGGGGCTCGCGTAGACTGGCTGAGTAACGGCAGTCAAGCAAGGAGAACTCCTCGATGCCAGCACTCGTTGTCGTCGGCGCCCAGTGGGGCGACGAAGGTAAAGGCAAGACCACCGACATCCTCGGCACCCGCGTCGACTATGTCGTCAAGCCCAACGGCGGCAACAACGCCGGCCACACCGTCGTCGTCGGCGGGGAGAAGTACGAACTCAAGCTGCTGCCGGCCGGCATCCTCTCACCCAACGTCACCCCGGTGATCGGCAACGGCGTGGTCGTCAACCTCGAAGCCCTGTTCGAGGAGATCGAGATGCTCGAATCCCGCGGAGCCGACACCTCGGCGCTGCGGATCTCCGCCAACGCCCACGTCGTCGCCCCCTACCACCAGACGATGGACAAGGTCACCGAGCGGTTCCTCGGCAAGCGCGCCATCGGCACCACCGGCCGCGGCATCGGCCCGGCCTATGCCGACAAGGTCTCGCGCATCGGCATCCGCATCCAGGACCTGTTCGACGAATCGATCCTCCGGCAGAAGGTCGAAGGCGCGTTGCGGCAGAAGAACGAACTGCTGCTCAAGGTCTACAACCGCCGCGCCGTTGAGGTCGAGGAGACCGTCGAGTACTTCCTGCAGTACGCCGAACGGCTGCGGCCGATGGTGTGCGACACGTCGCTGCTGCTGTGTGAGGCGCTTGACGCCGGTGAGGTCGTCGTGATGGAGGGCGGCCAGGCGACGATGCTCGACGTCGACCACGGCACCTACCCGTTCGTCACCTCATCGAACCCGAGCGCCGGCGGTGCAGTGATCGGCGCCGGCATCGGCCCGACCCGCATCACCCGCGTCATCGGCATCGTCAAGGCCTACACCACCCGTGTGGGCGCCGGGCCGTTCCCGACCGAGCTGTTCGACGAGATGGGCGTGCGCCTGCAGAAGACCGGCGGCGAATACGGTGTCAACACCGGCCGGCCGCGCCGCTGCGGCTGGTACGACGCGGTCATCGCCCGCTACGCTGCCCGCGTCAACGGCTTCACCGACTACGTGCTCACCAAACTCGACGTGCTCACCGGCATCGAGGAGATCCCGGTGTGCGTGGCCTACGAGATCGACGGGGTGCGCCACGACGAGATGCCAGCCAGCCAGTCCGACTTCCACCACGCCAAGCCGATCTTCGAGACATTCCCCGGCTGGGAGGAGGACATCTCGGTGGCCCGCAGCTTCGAAGAGCTGCCCGAGAACGCGCAGAACTACGTGCTCGCCCTCGAGCGACTCTCCGGCTGCCGGATCTCCGTCATCGGCGTCGGACCCGACCGTGAGCAGTCGATCGTCCGCCACGAACTGCTCGACTGATCACAGCCGCGAGCCGGCGATCTCGGCTCCCCGTGCCAGTGCCTCGAGCTTGGCGACTGCGATCTCCGGGTGCACCCGCCCGCCGAGCCCGCAGTCCGTTGAGGCGACGACGTTCTCCGGGCCGACGAGCCGGGCGAAGCGCTCGATCCGGTCGGCGACCAGCTCAGGGTGCTCGACGACGTTCGTGGCATGGGAGACGATGCCGGGGATGATGTACTTGCCGTCCGGCAGCTTCGTGTCCTCCCAGATCCGCCACTCATGCTCATGGCGGACATTGGCGGCCTCGAAGGTGATCCCAGCAGCATTGACCGAAAGCACCAGGTCGACGATCTCGGCGAACGGCAGATCGGTGACATGCGGACCATGCCATGAACCCCAACATGTGTGGAAGCGGACCTGCTGCGGGTCGATGCCGCGCAGCGCATAGTTGAGCGCCTCGACACGGATCTGTGTGAACGCCCGGTAGTCCTCATAGCTGGGCTCCGGGTTGATCTGGTCGAAGTTCTCCGCGATCGACGGGTCATCGATCTGCACGATGAGGCCGGCCTCGGTGATCGCGAGGTACTCCTCGCGCAGCACATCGGCGAACGCCCAGATGAGCTCCTCCTCCGTCTCATAGTGCTCATTGGCGATCCGGGAAGCCGAGCCTGGAGAGATCGAGTTGAGGAACCCGCGCGAGATCTCATAGCCGGCCTGCTCAAGGCCTGTGGTGACATTGCGGATATCGCGAGCGACCTGCTCGTGGCCGGTGTAGCTGATCGGGCCGGTGACCTTCGGGAAGTCCGGCTGCTCACCGGTATCAGCGCCACCGGCGGGATCCGCGTAGACACCGGGGAAGAGCTGCCGGTCACGCCGGTCCCCGAAGCTCGTCAGCCGCACCTGACCCGGCTCGGAACGCACCGCCGGCTGCTCCCACAGCCCGTGTTCCGACAGTGCCAGGCCCCCGGTGCGGGCGAACGAGTAATGCCACCACGCCCCATAGTCGAAATCGGCGGCCATCGCATGACCGTACTCGCCGTCGTTGGGTTCGGTGATGCCCAGGGCGCGCTGCCGGGCCACGACATCGACGACATTCTCCGTCAGCAGCTCGTCGAATGCCTCGGCCCCGGTGTCCTCATCGCGTCGGGCTCGATTGGCGGCGATGAGCGCCTCGGTGCGGGGCAGAGAACCGGCGTGGCTCGTGCGGATCGTAGTCATTGAAGCTCCTTTCAGACAGTGTGGTCTCTCAGAGTCGAACACACGCGCAGCGTGTCCTATGCGCCGAACGTCATATGGCGACGCATGTGCTGCGCTGTCCGGCCCGAACAGGCGTGCTGAGTCAAATGTCCGTAACGAATGAGCCTTCAAGGCCGTCTGTCTGCAAAGGTGTCAGGCCCCTGTGAGATAGTTAACAGGTCATGCTCACCTGGGATAGGTTGAGCTCGTTGAGCGGCCGCGCACAGAGGGGTGTGCGGCCCTCTCGCAGAGGAGGAGAACATGCGGATCAAGCGCATGGCCGTGGGCTTCACGGCAGCATCGGCGGCACTGGCACTGGCAGCCTGCGGAGGCGGCAGCGGCGGCGGCGAAGGAGGAGAGGGCGGCGGCGACAGCCAGGAGTCCTACTCAGTCGGCATCACCCAGATCGTCCAGCACCCAGCGCTTGACGCCGCAGCAGAGGGCTTCAAGAAGGGCATGGAGGACGCCGGCGTCGACGTCGAGTACGACGAGCAGAACGCCCAGGGCGACCAGTCCAACGCAACGTCGATCGCCCAGAACTTCGCCTCCCAGGACCTCGACCTCGTACTGGCGATCGCCACCCCGACCGCACAGGCCGCAGCCCAGGCGATCTCGGATAAGCCCATCGTCTTCACCGCGGTCACCGACCCGGTCGAAGCGCAGCTCGTCGACAGCCTGGAGAAGCCCGGCGGCAACGTCACCGGCACCACCGACCTCAACCCGGTCGCCGAACAGCTCGAGCTGGTCAAGAAGATCAACCCGGATGCCAAGTCCGTCGGCATCGTCTACAGCTCCGGCGAGGTCAACTCTGAGGTCCAGGTCCAGATGGCCAAGGAAGCCGCCGAGGAGCAGGGCATCGAGATCAAGGAAGCCACCGTCTCGAACTCCGGAGAGGTTGCGCAGGCCGCCGACTCGCTCGGCGACGTCGATGCCTACTACGTCCCGACCGACAACACCGTCGTCTCAGCGATCTCGACGATGGTCCAGGCCGCAGAGAAGAACGAGGCACTGCTCATCGGCTCCGAGGCCGGCCAGGTCGAAGAGGGCGCGGCAGCGACCTACGGCATCGACTACGAGGCCCTCGGCAAGCAGACTGCTGACATGGCGCTCAAGATCCTCAAGGACGGCGAGGATCCCGCGGAGATGGCTGTCGAGCAGCAGTCGGAGTACCAGCTGGTCATCAACCCCGAAGCTGCCAAGCGGATGGGCGTTGAGATGGACCAGGAATTCATCGACTCGGCTGACACCGTCGTCGAATGACCGTGCCGATGCGCTGACAGGCGCGTAGGCTGACAGCGCGGGCTGCGGCGAACGGTGCTTCCCCTCGGACACTCCCGTTCGCTGCAGTCCGCCTCACGACTCGGAGAATCTCACCACATTATGATCGGCGCACTCGAACTCGGCATCATCTACGGCGTCATGGCGCTCGGGGTGTACCTGACGTTCAAAGTCCTCAACTTCCCTGACCTCACCGTCGACGGCAGCTTCACCACCGGGGCGGCCACCGCAGCGGCTCTCATCATCGCCGGGGTCAACCCGGTCGTCGCCACTGTCGCCGCCGGCGGGGCCGGCGTGCTCGCCGGCGTCATCACCGGGCTGCTGCACACCAAGGGCGGAATCGACGGGCTGCTCGCCGGCATCCTCACGATGATCGCCCTATGGTCGGTCAACCTCAGGATCATGGGCAAGGCGAACCTGCCGCTTTTGAGAGAGACGACGATCATGACGCCGCTCAAAGAGGAGCGGATCATGGGCACCTGGATGTCGGTGGCGGCCTTCCTGCTCGCCGTACTGGTGCTCAAATTCGTCGTCGACTGGTTCCTCACCACGAACCTGGGCCTGGCGATCCAGGCGACCGGCAACAACAAGGAGATGATCCGCTCCCTCGGCGTCAACACCGACAACACGACGATCCTCACCCTTGCCCTGTCCAACGGGCTCGTCGCCGCCTGCGGTGCGATCATCGCCCAATACCAGGGCTTCGCCGACATCGCGATGGGTGTGGGCCTCATCCTCGTCGGACTCGCCTCGGTCATCGTCGGCCAGGCGCTGCTGGGCTCACGCACGATCGTGATCGCCAGCTTCGCGGCGATCCTCGGCTCGGTCATCTACCGGCTCATCATCTTCTATGCGATGCGCTACGGCCTCAACCCCAACGACATGAAGGCCGTCACCGCGATCCTCGTCGTCGCAGCCCTGCTGCTGCCGCGCTGGGGTCTGCTCAAGAAGATCCCATCCCTGCGCGGGCGCGGCAACCGCGCACCGGGCCAGTTGGCGCCGGACACACAGCCGGCACCGGTCAAGACACCCGTCACCGCAGCAGAGGGGAGCTGAGCATGCTGAGCATCGAGAACATCTCCAAGACCTTCTTCCCCGGCACGGTCAACGAGCGCCGGGCCCTGCAGGGCCTGTCCCTGCACTTGGACGAAGGTGACTTCGTCACCGTCATCGGCTCCAACGGGGCAGGCAAGTCGACGCTGCTCAACACCATCTCCGGGCGGCTGCCGGTCGATGCCGGGACCATCACCATCGACAACGTCAAGGTCAACAGGATGAAGGAGTACTCCCGCGCCCGCTATGTCGGCCGGGTGTTCCAGGACCCGATGGCCGGCACCGCACCCGACCTCACCATCGAGCAGAACCTCTCACTGGCCCTCAACCGGGGACGCCGCCGCGGGCTGGGGCGGGGACTGACCAAAGCCCGCCGGGAGGCTTTCGCCGAAGAGCTCACCAGCCTCGACCTCGGGCTCGAGAAGCGGCTGAAGGCGAAAGTCGGGCTGCTGTCAGGTGGTCAGCGGCAGGCGCTGTCGCTGCTCATGGCCGGCTTCACCGAACCGCGCATCCTGCTGCTCGACGAGCACACCGCCGCACTCGACCCCTCGCGGGCGGAGCTGGTGACGAAGCTGACCGAGCGGATCGTCGCCCAGGGCAACCTCACCACGCTCATGGTCACCCACAACATGGAGCAGGCGCTCGCCCTGGGCAACCGGATCATCATGATGCACGAAGGCGACATCATCTACGAAGCCGACGCCGCCACCAAGGAGAAGCTGACGGTCAAGGACCTGCTCGGCGAATTCGCCAAGGTCAAGGGCGCCCAGCTCGACGACCGCGCGCTGCTGACCTGAGTCAGGGCCGCTCCCAGTCTTCGATCGGGCCGGGCCCGAGGCGGAACAGCGGATGGGTGCCCAGGTGTGCGTTGGCAAGCCGGGCGGCATCGGCAGGCGACCGGAGCGCGAGTTTGGCAGCGAGATGCTGCGCCTCGAAGTCGAGCTGTCCGGTCGTGACCGGCAGCTGGGCGTGACCGGAGCCATCGTGGATCTTCGTGCGGTCGAACCGGTAGCCGCGGGCATCGGCCTCCTCGGCTAAGCCGGACAGGTACGCGCCGATCGCAGCCAGCGGGCCGTCGGCTGCGCGGAAGCGGATCAGCTGCGGGTGGCTGCGGTAGCCCGTGGTGAGGCCTGCGAACACCTTCTGGGCCAGCAGCGCCTCACGCCAGCAGGCGATCAGGCCCTGCCGGTCGAGGTGCGCCGGATGCAGCGACCACAGCCGCATCAGGACCCCGGGGTGAACGAGCGCATCCACGGCCACCACGTCGCCCGGCCCAGATCGCAGAACAGGCCGGGGACGAGCAGTGAGCGCACGACGATCGCATCGAGCAGCACACCGAAGGCGACGATGAACGCCAGTTGGACAAGGAACATGATCGGCAGCACCGCAAGCGCTGCGAACGTTGCGGCGAGCACGATGCCTGCTGAGGTGATGACCCCGCCGGTGGTGACGAGTCCGCGCACCACCCCGGTGCGGGTGTCACGGGCGGCCATCGACTCCTCACGGACCCGGGACATGAGGAAGATGTTGTAGTCGATGCCGAGCGCGACGAGGAACACGAACGCGAACAGCGGCACCGTCGGATCCGCGCCCGGAAAGCCGAGGACATGGTTGAACACGAGCGCGGAGACGCCCATCGCGGTGCCGAAGCTCAGCACCGTGGTGAACATCAGCAGCAGCGGGGCCAGCAGTGAGCGCAGCAGCAGCACGAGCACGATCGTGACGACGATGAGGATGAGCGGCATCGCCAGCGCCCGGTCGTGCTTGGCCGCCTCATTCGAGTCGAGGGCGACCGCCGGCTCACCGCCGACAGCCGTGAGCAGACGGGCATCGGCCAGCGCCTGGCGCATCTCCACGACGGTGTCCTCAGCCTCCTGGGAGTCCGGCGGATCGGCCAGCGTCGCGTTGATGAGCACATCGCCGTCGGAGACGATCGGCTCACCGGGCGGACCGCTCTGCAGGCCGGCGTCGTCAGCGGCGTCGCCGAGCGGAATGAGCCCGGTGGGCGAGTCAGCGGACAGGGCGAGGGCGTCGATCCCGGAGATCGGGTCGAGGGCGTCGACGGCATCATCGACATCGTCTTCGTCCAGCAGCACATAGGCGGGGCTGCCGGAACCGGACGGGAAGTGCTGACCGAGGGCATCCTGGCCGTCGCGGGCCTGAGAGGCGCCGAGCACGAACTCGCTCTGCGGCACGCCATCGGCCTTGAGCTGGGTGATGCCCAGCAGCGGCACAGCCAGCAGCAGGGTGACGGTGATCCAGGTGATGCGCGGGCGTGCGGTGACCGCAGCGGCGATGCGCGACCACAGGCCGTGGTTCTCCTTGGTGTCCCGGCGCTTCCCGCGGCCGGGGATGAACGGCCAGAACACCACCGGACCGACGGCGAACAGCAGCGCCGGCAGGAACGTCAGCGCAGCAGCCAGGCCCATCGCGATGCCGATCGCCGCGACCGGGCCGAGCGCCTGCGTGGAGGCGAGGTCGGAGACGAGCAGACACAGCAGACCGGCGATGACCGTTCCCCCGGAGGCGAGGATCGGCTCGATCGTGCCCTTCCACGCACGCCACACCGTGCGCCTGCGCTCCGGGCCCGGCGCCTCGGGAGCGGCAGAGAGCTCATCGCGGAACCGGGCGACGAAGAGCAGGCAGTAGTCCGTCGTCGCGCCGACGACGAGGATGAAGAGGATGCCCTGCACCTGCCCGTTGACAGTGATGAACCCGGCGTCGGCGAGCAGATAGACGACGACGATCGACGAGGCGAGCGCCGCCAGCGCCGTCAGCAGCACGAAGACGGGGATGATGGGGGAGCGGTAGACGATGATGAGGATGACGAACACCGCGGCGAAGGTGACGATGAGCAGCATCCCGTCGATGCCGGAGAACGCCTCTGCCAGATCTGCGGAGAACCCGGCCGGGCCGGTGACGAAGACCGCGAGGCCATCGGGGGCGGTGTCAGAGGCGAGCTGACGCAGCTGATCGACTCCCGCCTCGGTGTCGTCCTCGGAGACCGGGACGATGAGCTGGAGGGCTTCGCCGTCACTGGAGGGAATCGGCGGGGAGAGGTCATCGACAGCAGCCGATTCGGCGTCGGCGGCGAAGTCCTCAGCCCAGGACTGGTCATCGGGTTCGAGCCCGCCGTCGCGGGTGGCGATGATGATCGCCGGAGCACCCTCCCCGGTCCGGAACTCGCCGAGCCGGTCGGTCACCTCAGTCGACTCCGCCGAGGCGGGCAGGAACGTCGACTGGTCGTTCGTGGCGACCTCGGAGATCTTGCCGAAGTACGGGCCGCCGAGACCTGAGAGCGCCAGCCAGCCGGCGATGAGGGCGAGCACGAGCAGCCATACCCAGCCGCGGCCGCGCACCTTCTGCTCCTCGGGACGAGAGGCTGTCAGCAGGCGCGGCTGGCTATTCATGCGTTCAGAGTATCAGTGGGGCACAGCGACAAGAGCCGCTGTGGTTGCGGTGTCCGAGGACGACGAGGAGCAGAGACCAGCGTGAGCATCGGCCTCACCACGGCGGTGGCCGTGGCCGTCTCCGTGCACAGCGTCTCGATGCAAAGGGCGAGGGTGCTGACTGCGCGGCAGGCCGTAGGCTTGAGGGTATGACGACTGCACCACGTGACGCACAGGCGCCGATCGCCCAGCGCATCCCCACCGAACGCGCCCACCACGGCCACACCTTCACCGACGACTACGAATGGATGCGGGACAAGGACTCCCCGCAGGTGACCGCCCACCTGGAGGCGGAGAACGCCTACACCGCCGCCCGCACAGCACACCTGGAGGGCCTGCGCGAGACGATCTTCACCGAGATCCGCACACGCACGAAGGAAACCGACATGTCCGTGCCGGTCCGGCGCGGCAGCTGGTGGTACTTCACCCGCACCGAGGAGGGCAAGGACTACGGGATCTCCTGCCGCGCCCCGATCAGCGGCCCAGACGACTGGACCCCGCCCGAGGTGGCCGACGGCCAGCAGCTGGCAGGCGAGGAGGTCATCTTCGACTCCAACGCTGAGGCTGCCGGCAGCGAGTTCTTCTCCCTCGGTTCCTTCAGCATCTCCCCCGATGGCACGAAGCTCGCGTGGGCGGCCGACCTGACCGGCGATGAGCGCTACACGCTGCGCATCCGCGACCTGGAGGCAGGCGAGGATCTGCCGGAGGTCATCGAGAACACCTTCGCCGGGGCGACCTTCGACGGCACCGGCGAATACGTCTTCTACACCACCTGCGATGACGCCTGGCGGCCCGACACGGTGTGGCGCCACCGCCTCGGGACCGGGGCGGAGGCCGACCCACAGGTGTTCCACGAACCCGACGAGCGGTTCTTCGTGGGCGTCGGGCTCACTCGTTCGCAGAAGTACGTGTGCATCGTCACCGGGTCGAAGACGACCGAAGGCTGGTGGGTGCTGCCAGCCGAGGAGCCGACCGCCGAACCGCAGCCGGTGTGGCAGCGCCAGCAGGGCGTCGAATACAGCGTCGAGCACGCGATCGTCGCCGGTGAGGACCGGTTCATCATCACCCACAACCGCGACCGCGCCGACTTCGACATCGTCGACGTGCCCGCCGCCGACCCGGCAGGTCCCGGCCGGCCGGTGCTCGACGGGGACATGACCGGTTACCGGATCGAAGACGTCGACGCGTTCGCAGGCCACCTCGTCATCTCCTACCGGCACGGCGGATTCGCCCGTGTGGGCACCGTGGCGATCACCGCCTCGGAAGCGGAGCCCTACGGGACGCTTGCGGAGATCGCCGTCGACGAACCCGTCGGCACACTCGGCACCGGCGCGAACCCGGAGTTCGCGCAGCCGCGGCTGCGGCTGACCTACACGTCGATGGTGACGCCGGGGACCGTGTTCGCCTACGACATGGACACCGGGCAGCGGACCGTGCTCAAACGCCAGCCGGTGCTCGGCGGCGTCGACCTGGGCGCCTACGAGCAGGAGCTCATGTGGGCCCGAGCTGAGGACGGGACCGAGGTGCCGGTCTCGCTTGTGTGGAAGACCGGTAGCCGAGATGCCGGCCCGGCCCCGATGGTGCTCTACGGCTACGGATCCTATGAGCTGAGCATGGACCCCGGTTTCAGCGTCAAACGGCTCTCGCTGCTCGACCGCGGCGTCGTCTTCGCGATCGCCCATGTGCGCGGCGGCGGAGAGATGGGCCGGCACTGGTACGACGAGGGCAAGACGACCGCCAAGCGCAACACCTTCACCGACTTCATCGCCGCAGCCGACCACCTCATCGGCACCGGGGTGACGAGCCCGGAGAAGCTGGTGGCCACCGGCGGGTCGGCCGGCGGGCTGCTCATGGGCGCGGTGGCGAACATGGCACCGGACCGGTTCGCCGGGATCAGTGCGCATGTGCCGTTCGTCGACGCGCTCACCTCGATCCTCATGCCGGAGCTGCCGCTGACCGTCATCGAATGGGAGGAATGGGGCGATCCGCTGCACGACGAGCAGGTGTATGAGTACATGCGCTCCTACTCTCCGTACGAGAACGTCACCGAACAGGACTACCCGAAGATCCTCGCGATCACCTCGCTCAACGACACCCGGGTGCTCTACGTCGAACCGGCCAAGTGGGTTGCCCGGCTGCGCGAGGTCGGTGCGGATGCGCTGCTGAAGACGGAGATGTCGGCCGGTCACGGCGGGGCATCCGGGCGCTATGACGCGTGGAAGGAAGGCGCATTCGACTACGCATGGATGCTCGATGTCCTGGGCAGGAGCGATGTGAGCCGCTAGAGTCGAAGAAACTGATCCCGCTGCGGATCGCGTGGAACCAGAAGTCATCGCTGCGTGGTTCGTGCCGAAAGGAGACTGCGAACGATGCTGCGAAAACTCCACGACATGCTGCACCTGCGCACTTCGCCGGTGATCTTCTTCGCCTCGGCCGGCGTCATCCTGCTGTTCGTGCTCGGCACCATCGTCTTCACCGAGCAGCTCGATGCCGCGGTGTCCGCGGCCTCGGCGTGGCTGCTCGACACGCTCGGCTGGTTCTACATCCTCGGCGTGACGCTGTTCCTCATCTTCCTCATCTACATCGCCTTCTCCCGCTATGGGCGGGTCAAGCTCGGCCGCGACGATGAAGAGCCCGAGCATTCGGGCCGGGCATGGTTTGCGATGCTGTTCGCCGCCGGCATCGGCACGATCCTCATGTTCTGGGGTGTCGCCGAGCCGATCAGCCACCTCGGCAGCCCGCCGCGCGCCGGCCTCGGCATCGAGGCCGGTACCGCGGAGGCGGCCCGGGATGCGATGAACTTCACGCTGTATCACTTCACGTTCCACACGTGGACGATCTTCGCGCTGCCGAGCCTGTGCTTCGCCTACTTCATCCACAAGCGCAACCTGCCCGCTCGGGTGTCCTCGATCTTCCAGCCGATGCTCGGCGAGAAGATCCACGGCCCGATCGGCAAGACCATCGACATCGTCGCGATCGTCGGCACCGTCTTCGGTGTGGCTGTTTCGATCGGTCTGGGCACCCTGCAGATCAACGGCGGGCTCTCCCAGCTCTTCGGAGTGCCGGAGAACGCCGGCTGGCAGCTCATCATCATCGGCGTCGTCACCCTCATCGCCCTGACCTCGGTGTCGCTGGGACTGGAGAAGGGCATCAAGGTGCTGTCGAACGCCAACATCGTCATCGCCGTCGGACTGCTGCTCTTCGTCCTCGTCACCGGCCCGACGCTGTACATGATCAAGGGCACCATCGAATCCTTCGGCTCCTACATCGTCACCCTGCCTGAACTCGCCTTCTGGAACGACACCATTGCCGAATCCGGCTGGCAGTCGACGTGGACGGTGTTCTACTGGGCCTGGACGATCACCTGGTCGCCGTTCGTCGGCATCTTCATCGCCCGCATCTCCCGCGGCCGCACCATCCGCCAGTTCGTCACCGGCGTGCTCGCGGTGCCGGCGACCTTCTCGGTCATCTGGTTCGGGATCTTCGGCTGGGGCTCGTTTGCCATCGAGGGCATCGGCCAGCAGTCCGGTGACGGCGGACTCGTCAAGCGGGTCGTCGACGACGGCGACATCCCGGGTGCGCTGTTCGCCTTCCTCGAGCACTACCCGCTGGCCTTCGCCGTCTCCGTCGTCGCGATCCTCGTGGTCGTCGTCTTCTTCGTCACCTCGATGGACTCCGCCGCACTGGTGACCGACACGATGACGAACGGGCATGAGGACTACAACCCGCTCGGCCAGCGGATCTTCTGGGCCCTGGCGATCGGGCTGGTGACCGCGACCCTCCTCGTGTTCTCCGGTTCCGGGGGGCTCGAGGCGCTGCAGTCGACGATCATCCTCGTCGGCCTGCCGTTCTTCATCTTCGGCTACTTCGAGATGTACCTGCTGCTGCGGGCCCTGCGCGAAGACGCCGGTGTGCTGCCGCCGATGCGCACGAAGCAGTGGAAGAAGGTCCTACCGCCGGAGGAGTACGTCCGTCGGCTGCGCGATGATGAGTACGACTCGAAGGACGCTGTCGTGCTGCCCGAGGCGGAGGGCGACGCCCCCGACGTCATCGACCCGTACGAACCGCAGCGCCGGTGGTTCCGCCGCTCCGATGGCACCCTGTCCTCACGGACGGGCTCGAAGCGTCTGCCGCCGCGCGAGAGCGGACGGTATTCCGACAGGTCGGGCTCGCACCAGGAATGACGCTTCGGCCCCGGCGACGCCGCGGGCACTCAGATCTGGACCTCAGCCCGATCTTGTCTGTACATTTGCAGTAGATCGATGCCGATCACCTGAGGAGACTGTCGCTATGACCACGAGCGCGCATCCGCTGCACCACGCCATCGTCATCATCGGAGGGGGCAACGCCGGGCTCAGCGTCGCCGCCCGGCTGCGCAAAGCCGGCAAGACCGACATCGCGGTCATCGAACCGCGCGAACAGCACATCTACCAGCCCCTGCTGACCCTCGTGGGAGGCGGATGCGCTCCCGCTCGCGAGCTGCGCCGTGCCCAGGCCGACGTCATGCCGGCAGGTGTGTCGTGGATCAAGGACTCCGCCACCGAGGTCAATCCGGAAGCCCACCGGGTGAGGGTGTCCTCGGGACTGCAGATCGCCTACGACCGGCTCGTCGTCTGCCCGGGCATCCAACTCGACTTCGACGAGGTGCCGGGCATGCGCGAGGCGCTGCAGAGCCCGAACGTCTCGACGAACTACCTGCCCGAGCTCGCCCCCAAGACCTGGCAGCTCATCCAGGCCACCACCTCGGGAACGGCGCTGTTCACCATGCCGTCTGGCCCGATCAAATGCGCCGGTGCCCCGCAGAAGATCGCCTATCTGGCGTGTGACCACTGGCAGCGCCGTGGCGTGCTGGACGGCATCCGGCCGGTGCTCGTGCTGCCGACGCCGGCGATGTTCGGTGTCAAGGAGTTCTCCGACGAGCTGGAGAAGGTCGTCAAGCGCTACGGCATCGACGTGCGCTTCAACTCGGAGATGACGAGCCTCGATGCCGCGGCCGGCACTGCGACGATCCGCGACAACGCCGCCGGCACGAGCCAGGAGATCAGCTTCGACATGGCTCATGTGGTGCCGCCGCAGTCAGCGCCGGACTGGCTCAAGAACTCCCCGCTGGCCGGTGACGACTCAAAGGGCTGGATCGACGTTGACAAGCACACGCTGCAGCATGTGCGCTACCCGGACATCTTCGCCCTCGGCGATGCCGGATCGACGCCGAACTCGAAGACCGGTGCCGCGATCCGCAAGCAGGCCCCGGTGCTTGTGGCGAACCTGCTGGCCACCCTCAAAGACGAGCCGCTGGCGGAGTCCTACGGGGGCTACGCCTCGTGCCCGCTGACGACTGCGCGCGGCAAGACGATCCTCGCCGAGTTCGACTACACGATGCGCCCGACGCCGTCGTTTCCGTTCATCGACACGACGAAGGAGCGCACCGACATGTGGGTGCTCAAACGCCACGGGCTGCCGGCGCTGTACTGGAATGCGATCGTCAAGGGCATGGCCTGAGGAGGTTGCCCTCAACGCAGCACAAAAACGGTGGATGCGTCAGCCGACCGTGGCGGTGCCGTCGGTGACGACGGCGGTGAATCCGGTCTGCTCGCCAGGCGGCAGTCTGGCGTCACGCTCACCCGAAGTGCTTCAGCAGCGTCGCCTCGTGGGTCTCGCGCAGCTCGGCCACGGGGATCGTGAAGTGGTCGACGAGTTCGAGGGTGGCGTTGCCGTCCTCGCCGGTGTCGGTCACGCCGATGCGGGCGAACGGGAACTTCCTAGCGGTGCACATATCGGTGAACCGCACCTCCTCGGAGCGCGGCACCGCGACGATCGCACGCGCCGTCGACTCGGAGAACAGCGCCGTGAACAGGTCGATGCCATCGCGGTCGCACACCTCATCCAGCCACACCCGCGCGCCGGTGCCGAACCGCAGAACCGCCTCGGCCAGCGCCTGAGCCAGCCCGCCTTCGGACAGGTCGTGGGCGGCATCGATCATGCCGTCGCGGGAGGCGTTGATGAGGATGTCGGCCAGCTCGCGCTCGGCTTCCGGCCGGTACTTCGGCGGCACACCGCCGAGGTGGCCGTGCACCACATCGGCCCACACTGAGCCGTCGAGCTCAGCTGCGGTCTCACCGAGCAGGTAGATCGTCTGGCCGGCATCCCGCCAGCCCGAGGGGCTGCGGCGGGAGACATCGTCGAAGACGCCGAGCACACCAACGACCGGGGTCGGGTAGATCGCGGTCTGTCCGGTCTGGTTGTACAGCGAGACGTTGCCGCCGGTGACCGGCACAGCAAGATCCTCGCAGGCGTGGGCGAGGCCGTCGATCGCCTCGGCGAACTGCCACATGATCTCCGGGTCCTCAGGGGAGCCGAAGTTGAGGCAGTCGCTGACGGCCATCGGCCGGGCGCCGGAGGTGGCGACGTTGCGGTACGCCTCGGCGAGGGCGAGCTTCGCACCCTCGGACGGCTCAAGGAAGCAGTAGCGGCCGTTGGCATCGGTGGCGATCGCCACACCCAGGCCGGACTCCTCGTCGATGCGGATGACGCCGGCATCATCGGGGTAGGCCAGCGCCGTGTTGCCCTGCACGTAGCGGTCGAACTGGCCGGTGATCCAGTCCTTCGAACACAGGTTCGGGGAGCCGAGCAGCTCAAGCAGTGTGGCGCGCAGCTCCTCATCGGACTGCGGCTTCGCCAGTCCGGCGGCCTCGACGGTGTTGGCGCGGGTCTCGGCCTGCCAGGACGGTTCGGTGAAGGGGCGCTCGTAGACGGGCCCGTCGTGGGCGACCGAGCGCGGGGGCACGTCGACGATGACATCGCCGTGCCATTCGATGACGAGCCGGCCGGTGTCGGTGACCTCGCCGAGCACAGACGACTCGACCTCCCACTTGCCGGTGATCGCGAGGAACTCGTCGAGCTTCTCCGGGGTCACCACGGCCATCATCCGCTCCTGCGACTCCGACATGAGGATCTCCTCCGGCGTCAGCGACGGGTCGCGCAGCAGCACATCGTCGAGCTTGACGTGCATGCCGCCCTCACCGTTGGAGGCCAGCTCCGAGGTCGCACACGAGATGCCGGCGGCACCCAGGTCCTGGATGCCCTCGACGACACCTGCGGCGAACAGCTCCAGGCAGCATTCGATGAGGACCTTCTCGGCGAACGGGTCGCCGACCTGCACAGCCGGGCGCTTCGAGGGCTTCGTGTCGTCGAACGACTCCGAGGCGAGGATCGAAGCGCCGCCGATGCCGTCGCCTCCGGTGCGGGCGCCGAAGAGCACGACCTTGTTGCCCACGCCCGAGGCATTGGCCAGGCGGATGTCCTCATGCTTCATGACGCCCACAGCCAGCGCGTTGACGAGCGGGTTGCCCTGATAGGAGGGGTCGAACCAGGTCTCACCGCCGATGTTGGGCAGGCCGAGGCAGTTGCCGTAGCCGCCGATGCCGGCGACGACGCCGTGGACGACGCGGGCGGTGTCAGGGTGGGAGATCTCACCGAAGCGCAGCTGGTCGAGCACTGCGACCGGGCGGGCGCCCATCGAGATGATGTCGCGCACGATGCCGCCGACTCCGGTGGCCGCCCCCTGGTAGGGCTCGACGTAGGAGGGCGAGTTGTGGGACTCGACCTTGAAGGTCACCGCCCAGCCCTCGCCGATGTCGACGACGCCGGCATTCTCACCCATGCCGACGAGCAGATGCTCACGCATCTCATCGGTGACGTGCTCGCCGAACTTGCGCAGGTGGACCTTCGAGGACTTGTACGAGCAGTGCTCGGACCACATGACGGAGTACATCGCCAGCTCCGCGGAGGTAGGCCGGCGCCCGAGGATCTCGCGGATCTGCTCATACTCATTGGCCTTGAGTCCCAGCTCCGCGTAGGGCTGCTCGACGTCGGGGTTCGCTGCTGCGAACTCGACGGTCTCCTTGACGTGCTTGTCAGACATACGCCTCGTGTGGTCCTTTCGTGAAATCCCACTCGACATCCTATCTTCAAACCGCGCCCGAGGCAGTGGCCAGGTTGGCATGAGAGGGGTCGGCGGGTGGGTGAAAGGATAGGTAGAAAGCTTTCAATAGACCTATGGCGAATGAAAGGATAGAGTCTAAAGTTTCTATCCGAGGGCGAGGAATGAAAGGCTGACGCGATGATGCGCTGGGACGCAGACACATGGACCCCGTCGGCAGCGGCGCGGTCTCGTCGCGAGAGATGGGCGGGCAGCTACTGGACCTTCGTGCCGATGTCCCTGACATCCGGTGCAGACTGGCGGATCGACGCGGAACTCGCAGTCCAGGCAGCGCACGTCGAACGACGGATTCGTGCCATCGGCGACTCGGAGGCAGCCGGGGCGTTCGAGGGAATCGCCCGATTCCTCATCCGCAGCGAAGCCGTCGCCAGCTCCCGCATCGAGGGAGTCAGTCCCTCGGTGAAGAACGTGGTGCTCGCCGAACTCAGCTCGCAGGACGCTCTCAGCGGCTTTGGTCATCAGGCGGCCGAGGTGGCAGGCAACATCGCTGCAGTCGTGGCGGCTGTCGACACTCTCGGCAGTGCTGAAGCAGTGACGTGGAGCGATCTCGAAGAGCTGCAGCGACAGCTGCTGCCCGGCTTCAGTCAGCTGGGGCTGCGTGAGAGTCAGAACTGGCTGGGAGGATCGGCGGTCCACCCGGGCGAGGCCGAGTTCATCCCGCCGAAGCCAGAGGTCTTGCCGCAGGGGCTGGAGGATCTCATGGCGTTCATCAACGGGGCAGCCACAGGCGGTCTCATCCAAGCGGGACTGGCTCACGCACAGTTCGAAACGCTGCACCCCTTCGCAGACGGCAATGGACGGATCGGACGCGCCCTCATCCACACGGTGCTCACGCGGCGGGGACTGACCTCTGGAGCTGTGCTGCCCATCAGCCAGGTGCTCATGACATGGCAGCAGCAGTACATCGACGGCCTGACAGCTTACCGGGCGACTCCGCCGGGTGCTTCGATGACCGGCGCCGAGCCTCCCGCCGAGCTCGAGATCAGCGCAGGAGTGAACACGTGGCTGGACTTCTTCATCACCGCAGCCGATGCCGCCGTGAGCCAAGCGGAGCGGTTCATGCAGGAGGTGCAGAGTGTGCTCGACGACTACCATGAGGCGCTCGATTCACAGCTGGACCGGCGCCCACGCAGCGATGCTGTCGTGTGGAAGCTCCTCGAGCTGCTGCCCCGCACTCCGATCCTCACCCAGCGCATCGCCGAGCAGCTGACGGGTGCCTCGGTGCCATCGGTGCGCAGAGCCCTGCAGCAGCTCAGCGCGGCTGGGATCACTGACAGTCTGGCTGTCGGCAGAGGCATCCGTGGGCATATCGCCCGGGACCTGCTTGACATCGTCGCGCACGCTGAGCGCAGAATGGCGAGCACGCGCTTCGATACGCAGGTCTCCGTGCCGGTCCGCCCGGCTCCGGCCTCGCCGCCGCCGTACTGAGCTGCGAATTAGAATGTGGCTATGTCCGTATCCAAGATCGTCCTGTTCTACGTCTTCACCCCGCTTCCCGACCCTGAGGCGGTGCGTCTGTGGCAGCATGCGCTGTGCGAGCGCCACAACCTCAAGGGCCGCATCATCATCTCCGCTGACGGCATCAACGCCACCGTCGGCGGGGAGATCCACGACGTCAAGCAGTACGTGCGCACGACGAAGAGCTACGCGCCCTTCCGCACGGCCGACATCAAATGGTCGACCGGCACCGGCGATGACTTCCCGCGCCTGAGCGTCAAGGTCCGCCCGGAGCTGGTGACCTTCGGCAATCCTGACGAGGTCACGGTCACCGAGGACGGTGTGCAGGGCGGGGGCGTGCGCCTGGGGCCCGGCCAGCTGCACAAGCTTATGAATGAACGCGGAGACGATGTCGTCTTCTTCGACGGCCGCAATGCGATGGAAGCCGAGATCGGCCGGTTCAAGAACGCCGTCATCCCGAACACGGACACCACCCGTGACTTCATCGCCGAGATCGAATCCGGCGCTTACGACGAGTTCAAAGACAAGCCGATCGTCACCTACTGCACCGGCGGGATCCGCTGTGAGATCCTCTCGGTACTCATGAAGAACCGCGGCTTCGAAGAGGTCTACCAGCTCGACGGCGGGATCGTCCGCTACGGCGAGACCTTCGGCAACTCCGGGCTGTGGGACGGTTCGCTGTACGTCTTCGACAAACGCATGCACATGGAGTTCGGCTCCGGGGCCGAGTCGCTGGGCCGCTGCCGGGAGTGCGATGAGCCGACCCCGCTGTTCGTCAACTGCGCTGATGAGTCCTGCCGGAAGCAGTTCCTGCGCTGCCAGGACTGCACCGATGCCGGCCGGCACCCGTACTGCGGTGCGTGCGCCGCTGCCGAGGCGGTGGCGCCGGTCCCAGCGCCATCAGTTCCGGCAAAGGGGCGGGCTTGAGTCAACCGCGCTGACCCCGGGATCAGCAGCCGGTCTCGTCAGCGCTCGCGTCGTTTGCTCAGCAGTGCCCGCAGGTAGGCAGGGATGATGATGAGGAGGGCGACGAGCCCGATGACGAGCGCGGCGATGGCGATCGGGCCCTCGGGAACGAATTCGCGCACCAGCAGCAGGCCGACCATGACGAGCAGGCCGGCTGTCATGAGTGTGCCGGGGCTGGCCTTGCGTCGGGAGCTCATGGTCGTCGTCCTGCTGTCCGCTGATCGCGTGAGCGCTGCCAGAGAGTGATCGCCAGGGAGAGCACGATGAGTCCCACAGCGGCTTCAACGGAGTGCTCTGTGAGTCCGAAGCCGCCGGTGAACAGCACGACAAGGCCGAGGACTGCCGCGGCGACGGCGGCCAGGTATCCCAGATGTCTCATCAGCATCTCCTCTCAGCTGCAGGGGTCAGGCATTCACCATGTCATCGTCGGCTCGCCGAGCACAACAGGAATCGGGTTGCGGCAGCGCCGCCATCGCGGTCAGCCCGGCGGACGCGAGGCTAGTCGCGATGGCGGCGCGTACTGGCCTCAGGCCGCCTGATCTCCGGGGCGGGGATGCCGCTGGGGATCACGCCGATCGCGTGAACGCTGCCAGAAGGTGAGCATCAGGGAGACCACTATCAGCCCCAGGGCGGCCTCAAAGGAGTGCTCGGTGAGTCCGAAGCCGTCACCGAACAGCACCGCGAGACCGAGGACTGACAGGACAATGGACAGTGCGTATCCGATTTTCATGTGTGTCGTCCTTCAGTGCTTGGGCCCACGTCAGTGGGCGCAGACGGATCGTCGTTCACCGCGGCCAGCAGACGACCGGACCGACGTGCGGCCGCTTGATGGAGATTCCCTTGTCGGACCAGTTGCACAGCTCGGCGATTCCACCGGCTGCGGCGAATGCTCCGGCGATCACTCCGGCAACGCCGCCGCCGACGCCGGTCCACGACATGATCGCTGCGGCCAGACCACTGACCCCAGCGCCTGCGGCGAGCATCTTCTGGACCTTTCCCACTGCGTAGTTGTCGAGCCACACCTCGAATCCCCACCAATGGGATTTGAATCCTCCATGGGATTTCTGAACGACGAGATTGCCATCGTCGGCCTGTGTGGCTTCAGCCGAAGACGAGATCTTTTCGACCTCGGAATTTGTCTTCTCAATCGCCTTCTCTACAAGTTCCACCTCTGATTCGGGAAATGTCTTTCCTGTGGGAAGGGAGAGTGAGTAGGTGCCTTTGTCGTTCTGGCTGACATACGGGTCGTATTTGTCGATGAGCTCGTCGCTCAAACCCTCGGCAGACGTGACTTTCGAATCGTTGTCCGGCCCATCTGCCGATGGAGTCTGGCTGACCGTGCTCACATCAGCGTTCTGCTTCACCTGGGTATCTGCGTATGCCGGCAGGGTGCTCGTCAGCGATGCCACCAGAGCAGCGGCCGTGAAGAGTGCACCGGCCGGCTTTTTTATCATATGCATGTCATTGTCCTCTCGCATGTGGGCTACTCGGTTGGTGTGGCCATGCTTACGCCAATGCGAATTCGACGCCACAGGCGATGAGGTTTCATGCATCATTTTCAAGAGTTCTGAGACCGTTCACTCAGGTGAAACTCATGAATATTGGACTATTGCATTACGACGTTCGTTCAATAGTCGTCGTTAACCGCCGAAGAGCTTCTTGAAGAAGCTCTTCTTCTTCGGCTTCTCCTTCTTCTCCGGCTCGGGTGCGGGAGCAGGCTCTTCGGCTGCCGGAGTCGGGGCGACAGGTTCCGGTGCCGGTTCGGGCGCCGTTGCAGGTTCCGGTGCCGGTTCGGGTTCGGCGACCGGTTCGGCAGGTGCCGGGGCAGGTTCGGGCTCGCCCGCCTCGGGCGCGGGCTCCGGTGCCGGGGCGGGAACCGGTTCCTCGACCGCAGGGGCGGGCGTGGTGGCGGGTGTCGAACTGCGGCCGGCGAACTGCTCGGCGGCCTCGCCCTCGAGCGGCTGATGCAGAGCGCAGTTGGTGATGCGGTTCTGCTCGTCGAAGGTGACATCGGCGCTGCCGTCGGCTGCCAGCAGGCGCAGGCCGTCCGCGGGCAGCTCGACCAGCGGGAAGCCGCGCTGCTCGGCGTAGGCGATGAGCGCCGCCCGGTGATCGGTCACCTCGGTCTCGGTCAGGCCCTGGGCCAGTGAGCGGACGAGATCGCGGATCGCAGGCTGACCGAGCGTGAGCTCCGGATGCTCGACGAGCAGCCACACGACCGAACCGCCGCCGGCATCGACCGGGTAGTGCGCCCACAGGCCGGTGATCGTCTTCGCCGCCAGCGTCAGCCGCAGCGCCAGCTCCTCACTCAGGTCGATCTCTTCGGTGGTGAGTTCGCCCAGCTCATGCGCGGCACCGTGTCGGCGCACCGCATGCGAGAGGTCGACGACAGGAGCGGGGAAGTCGTTGATGTTGTCCCAGCCCCAATGCCAGGTCGAGGTCTGCTGCGATTCGCTGCCGAGCATGTGGGCGCGCACCTCCAGCGGCTGCTCGCCGGTGAAGCGCAGCGTCGGCGGGTCGGCGGCGAAGTCGACTTCCCAGTCGGCATCGGCGATCCGGCGGCCGAAGGCGGCCTGCATCTCGGCGGAGAGGAACACGGCACGGTTGACGAGATCCTGCAGCGTTTCAGTCATGCTCACAACTCTAGCGTTCCGGTGCCGGCTCGGCAGGCAGACCGCCGCAGGGCGACCTCAGGCGTTGACGAGTGCGGAGATGACCGAGGTGAAGAAGCCCTGGCCGTCAAGGCCGGTGCGCATGCCGGCGGCGGTGTCCGGGCCATAGCCGGCTTCGACGGCGTGTTCGGGGTGCGGCATGAGTCCGACGATCCGGCCGCTCGCATCGGTGATGCCGGCGATGTCGTTGCGTGAGCCGTTCGGGTTGACCTCCAGGTAGCGGGCCACAACCCGGCCCTCACCTTCGAGCATGTCAAGTGCGGCGTCATCAGCCATATAGCCGCCTTCGCCGTTCTTGAGCGGGATGACGATCTCCTGACCTGCGGTGAAATCCGAGGTCCAGGCGGTCTCAGCGTTCTCGATGCGCAGCTTCTGGTCCCGGCACACGAACTGCTGGGAGTCGTTGCGCACGAGCGCGCCGGGCAGCAGATGGGCCTCGCACAGCACCTGGAAGCCGTTGCAGATGCCGAGCACCGGCATCCCGCCCTCGGCTGCTGCGATGACGGCATCCATGATCGGGGCGAAGCGGGCGATCGCACCGCAGCGCAGGTAGTCGCCGTAGGAGAACCCGCCGGGCAGGATCACCGCATCGACCCCGGACAGGGACTCATCGGCATGCCACAGGCGCACCGCCTCCGCCCCGGCCAGGGTGACGGCGCGTGCAGCATCCCGGTCGTCGAGGGTGCCGGGGAAGGTGACGACGCCGACCCGGGCGCCGGCAGCGCCGGGGGTCGCCGCAGACGAGGTGGGGGCGCCGATGAGCGGGCCGCCGGCAGTGTAGGCGCTGCGGTCGGTCACCGGGCACCTGCCTCGGTGCCGGGGTCCTCCTCGGCGCGCACGGCGACGACGTTCTCGATGACGGGATTCGACAGCAGCTTCTCAGCCGCATCGCACACCTCGGTCAGCACCGCATCGGTCACCTCGCCCTCGACGGTGAGCTCGAAGCGCTTGCCCTGACGGACATCGGTGAACCCGTCGAATCCCAGCCGGGTCAGGCCCGAGCTGATCGCCTTGCCCTGCGGATCGAGGATCTCCGGCTTCGGCATGACCTCGACGACGACACGTGCCATGTCCACGTTCTCCTTATGCGATGTGCGCGGCTGACCGGCAGCCGTCTGTTCAGCAGTCTCATCCTAACAGCGCGACCAGCCCGGGCAGCCTCTGGTAGCCTGGCCACCCGGCGGCCGATGCGCCGCCGAACCGCATGCTCCACGCTCGCCCCCCTGCCGACCCGAAGGGTGGAATGCGCCGATGGCCGATGCACCAGCGCTGCCGACGAGCTTCGACCGTGTCCTGCTGCTCGCCGATCCAGGCGGTCCGGCCCGGCGCGCCGAGGCGATCCGGGAGGACCTCGCAGCCCGGCTCAGCGACGTGCTCGGCACGCAGGTGCGTGTCGATGTGCGTGCGGCAGCGCTGCGGCTGACACCGGAGTACGAACTCGACATGGACGTCGCCGAAGAGCTCGCCGAACGCACCGAACCGGCGCATGCGACGATCTTCCTCACCGAGATCCCCCGCCACACCCGCGGGCATCCGCTCGTCGCCGAGGTATTCACCGGCCCTTCGATCGGCGTCGTGTCCCTGCCGGCCTTCGGTGCGTGGGCGCGTCGCCGGCGGCTCATCACGACGCTTACGAGCACGGTCGTCCATATGCTCGGCGGGAGCCAGGCGCGTGACACGGGGCCGGACTATCGGTGGAACTCCTGGCGCTACGAGGCTGAGGAGCAGGTCTACCTGCTCCACGCCCACACCATCACCGGCGGCCCGCGGATGGCGCTGGGTATGATCATGTCCAATGAGCCGTGGAACGCCGTGCCGAAGCTCTCCGGCGCGCTCGCCGCTGCTGCGGCCACCGGCGCCTTCGGCATCTTCTATCAGTCGATCTGGCAGATGGCCGACTACCTGTCGACGGCCCGGCTGCTGTTCATCGGGCTGCTGTCGATCGTCCTCGTGGTCGGCTGGCTGATCTTCGGACACCGGCTGTGGGACAAGCCCAGACGCGAGACCCTCGCCGCAGTCACCGTGCTGTACAACCTCTCGACCGTCGTCACCCTGCTCGTCGGGGTTGCGCTGCTCTACGCGATCCTCTTCATCCTCATCCTGCTGTCCTCGCTCGTCGTCATCGACATACAGTTCATGTCCGACGTGCTCGGCTCACAGGCCACCTGGGACGACTACGTCGAACTCGCCTGGCTGTCAGCGGCACTCGGGCTGTTCGCCGGCGCGCTGGGCGCGACCTTCGACTCCGATACGAATCTGCGGATGCTCACCCACGGCCAGCGCGAATGGATGCGCACCCCGGAATGAGCCGCGCCCGGTGCGAAGGTCCCGGCGAGGCTGCGGAGGGTCAGCCGGGGAACTCCTGGCCTGTGATGCGCTCGAAGGCCTCGATGTAGCGCTGCCGGGTCTTGGCGACGATCTCAGCGGGCAGGGCCGGCGGCTGCTGGCCGGAGTCCTTGTCCCAGCCGGAATCCGGGCTGGTCAGCCAGTCGCGCACGAACTGCTTGTCGAAGCTCGCCTGCGCCTGCCCTGGCACGTACGCCTCAGCGTCCCAGAACCGGGAGGAGTCCGGGGTCAGCACCTCGTCGGCCAGCAGCACCCGGCCGTCGGAATCGCGGCCGAACTCGAACTTCGTATCAGCCAGGATGATCCTGCGGTCGCGGGCGATCTCCTCAGCCCGGGTGTAGATGCGCAAGGTGATATCGCGCAGAAGCTCGGCGTCGTCCTCACCGAGCAGTTCGACGGTCTTGTCGAAGCTGATGTTCTCATCGTGCTCACCCAGCTCGGCCTTGGTGGCGGGGGTGAAGATCGCCGGTGTCAGCTTGTCGGCCTCGCGCAGCCCAGCAGGCAGCGAGACCCCGCACACTGAACCGGTGCGCTCATAATCCGCCCGGCCCGAACCGGTCAGGTACCCGCGGGCGACGCACTCGACGGGAAACATCTCCAGCGGCCGGCACACCATCGCCCGCCCGGCCACCGCCTCGGGCACGTCGGTGGAGGTGACGTGGTTGCCGATCACCTCGGCGAGCTGGTCGAACCACCACAGGCTCAGCCCGGTCAGCACCGCGCCCTTGTCCGGGATCGGGGTGTCGAGCACGAAGTCGTAGGCGGAGATCCTGTCGCTGGCCACGAGCAGCACGCGTTCGGCGCCTGTCAGCTCGGCCGGCCCGTCGGCGGGCACATACATGTCGCGGACCTTGCCGGAGTACACGTGCTGCCAGCCCGGCAGGCTCTGCGGTGCCTCGGTGCTCATGGCGGACCTCCTGAGTCGGTGGTGCTAGTCAGTGGTGGACGGGATCGTGATCTGGCCGGCGGCCGCGGCGGCGGCGATGTCGGACCGGTGCTGTTCACCCTCCCAGCTGATGAGCGCGGTCGCGGCGTAGGCGCGTTCGCGGGCCTCAGCCAGCGTGGGTGCGTTGGCGACGACGGAGAGCACCCGCCCGCCGCTGGTGGCCAGCTGGTCTGCCGTGCCCGAGGCGGTGGTGCCCGCGTGCAGGACCATCACCCCATCCTGGGCGGCCGCTTCTCTCAGGCCGGTGATCGGGGTGCCGGTGACCGGTGCCGCGGGGTAGCCGGCAGCGGCCATGACGACGGTGACCGAGGCGTCCGACGACCACTGCAGGGCCGGCAGCTCGGCGAGCGTGCCGGTGGCGGCGGCCATGAGTGCGGTGCTGAGCGGGGTCTCCAGGCGGGCGAGGACCGATTGGGTCTCCGGGTCGCCGAAGCGCACATTGAACTCCACAACCTTGAGCCCCTTGGCGGTGAGCGCCAGCCCGCAGTACAGGAGTCCGGAGAACGGGGTGCCGCGGCGGGCCATCTCGTCGACGACCGGCTGGGCGACGGTCGTGACGATCTCGTCGACGAGCTCGGGCGGGGCCCACGGCAGCGGGGAGTAGGCGCCCATCCCGCCGGTGTTCGGGCCGGTGTCGCCGTCGCCGATCCGCTTGAAGTCCTGGGCCGGTTCGAGCGGGACAGCGGTGGCGCCGTCGCAGAGCACGAACAGGGACACCTCGGGGCCGTCGAGGTAGTCCTCGATGACGACCCGGTCGGCAACCGACAGACACGAGCGGGCGTGGGTCAGTGCCGCATCGCGGTCGTCGGTGACGACAACGCCCTTGCCGGCGGCCAGTCCGTCGGCCTTGACGACGTAGGGGGCGCCGAACCGGTCGAGGGCAGCAGCGGCTTCGTCTTCGTCGGTGGCGGCGACCGCCTCGGCGGTGGGCACACCGGCTGCGGCCATGATCTCCTTGGCGAACGCCTTCGAACCCTCCAGCACGGCGGCCTCACCGCTGGGACCGAAGACCGGGAAGGAAGCCTCGCGCAGCGCATCGGCGACACCGGCGACGAGCGGGGCCTCGGGGCCGATGACGACGAGGTCGGCGTCGAGCTCTTGGGCGAGCGCCGTGACGGCGGCCGGATCGGTGGCCTCGACGGGGCGGGTTTCGCACATGAGTGAGATGCCCGGGTTGCCGGGGGCGGCGATGACGGCATCAACCTGCGGATCGCGGATCAGACCGGCGACGATGGCATGTTCGCGGGCGCCTGAGCCCAGCACGAGAACCTTCATGCTCCTCAGCTTAGTATGCCGGGTCGCAGCCGGGCAGGCAGGCTTTAGAGTGGGGGCATGAGTGCTTCTGCCGACCCTGCCACCAGCACCGCCGCCCAGGCCGCTGAGCTCGCCGTCATCGAGCGCAGCGGGTTCATCGAATCCCGCCACATCGGCTCCGCTGTCGTCCTCGACCCCGACGGCGGCGTGTATGCGCAGGCCGGGGCTCCCGAGGTGCCGGTGCTCACCCGTTCGTGCCTCAAACCGCTGCAGGCAGTCGCCGTCATGGAGACCGGGGTGGCGCTCGCCGGGGAGGCCGCCGTGCTCGCCACCGCCTCCCACCGGTCCGAGGAAGGGCATGTGAAGGTCGTCGAGGAGATGCTCGCCGATGCCGGTCTCGACGAGACCGCACTTCAGTGCCCGGCCGTCGCACCGGCCGACCCCGACTACCGCTACCTCACGCGGGCTGAGGGCAAGCAGACCTCCCGGCTGTTCTACAACTGCTCCGGCAAGCATGCCGCGTTTCTGGCCGCCTGCGCCCACAACGGCTGGGACACCGCCACCTACCTCGATCCTGACAACCCGGTCCAGCAGGCAGTCGCCGCTGCAGTCGAACGCTACTGCGGGGCGTCTTCGGACTTCGTCGGCGTCGACGGCTGCGGGGCACCGGTGCACGCGATGCCGCTCACCCGCCTGGCCCGCGGCATCGGGCAGATCGCAGCGGGTGTGAGCGAACCGGCCCGGCTGCTGACCGAAGCGGTCGTCGAGCACCCGTGGGCGATCGACGGTCACGGCCGGCCGAACGCGGTGGCGATCGAACGCCTCGGGGTGCTCGCGAAGTTCGGCGCCGAAGGCGTCATGGTGATGGGCACCCGCGACGGCTGGGCTGCCGCGGTCAAGTGCCTCGACGGGTCGAACCGGATCACCTCGATGGTCGCGCTCGAGCTGCTTGCCCACGCTGGGGCGGTCGACGCAGAGGCCGCGCTGCCGGTCATCAGCGATCTCGCCCCACAGATCACCGGCGGCATCGACGAATACGGTGCCCCAGCTGTGGTCGGTCAGGTGCGTGCCGGGGCCGGGCTGTACGATGCGATGCACGGGAGGGAACAGTCATGAGCATTCGCCGCAGAATCGACCAGACCGAAGGCAGGGCCGCACTCGCGCGCTGGGAACAGGCCCGCCGCACAGGTGCAGAGAAGGTCGAACGGGCCACCCTGGCGATGGCCGTGCGCTACACACTCGAAGAGCTCGCCGCCCGGCATGAGGGCGGCACCGTCGAAGTGCGCATCCCGCCCTTCGACGTCACCCAGTGCATCGCAGGGCCCAAGCACACCCGCGGCACCCCGCCCAATGTCATCGAAACCGACCCGGAGACGTGGTTGCGACTGGCGATCGGCGAACTGAGCTTCACCGACGCACAGGCCGCCGACCCGGCGATCGCCTCGGGCACGCGGGCCGATCTGAGTCAGCAGCTGCCCCTGTTCACTCCCGCCGAACTCGCCGGCAGCTGAGCCGATGCATCAGCCACCGGCGCTGCGGCGGAGCCCGGCACTCGATGCCGTCATCGTCGGCTCCGGACCCAACGGACTGGCCGCCGCCGTCACCCTCGCCCGCGCCGGGCTGGCCGTCGAGGTCCTAGAGGCGCAGGAGACTGTCGGTGGGGGAGCGCGCACCCTCAACCTCGGGCTCGCCGCCGACCGGCCCGGCGCCTCAGCGCTGCTGCACGACGTGTGCTCGGCCGTCCACCCGATGGCGCTCGCGAGCCCGTTCCTCCTTGATTTCGACCTTGCTTCCCGTGGTGTTGAGCTTGCGGTGCCGGAGCTCTCCTACGCCCAGCCGCTTGATGACGAGCCGGCCGCGCTCGCCTGGCGCGACCTCGATAGGACCGCCGCGGGCCTCGGTGCCGATGGGCCGGCGTGGAAGCGGTTCTTCGAACCGTTCGCCGATCACATCGAGGAGATCGTGTGGCTCTCCCTCGGTGACAAGCGGTCCCTGCCGGCTGCCCTGCGCAGCCCGGCCGCCCTCGCGCGTTCGACGCAGTTCATGGCCCGGCTGTTCCAGCAGGGGACACCGGCCTGGAATCTGCCGCTGCGCACTGAGCCCGCCCGGGCCCTGTTCGCCGGTGTCGCCTCGCATGCGATCGGCACCCTGCCCTCCCCGGCGACTGCAGCCGCAGCGATGCTGCTGGCGACACTCGCGCACGGGGCCGGCTGGCCGATCCCCGTCGGCGGCTCCCAGGCCATCACCGACGCGCTCGCCGCCGACCTGGCAGCCCACGGCGGGACGATCCGCACGGGCGTGCTCATCGAGACCGCGGCTGACCTGCCGCCTGCCCGCAGCTATCTGCTCGACACCTCAGCTGGTACCGCCGCCCGCATCTGGGACGCCAGCCTGCCGGCGACGGCCCGGGCGGGGCTCACGCGCTTCGGGCACGGGGATGCCGCCGCGAAGGTCGACTTCGTGCTCTCCGGGCCGGTGCCGTGGCGCGATCCTGAGTTGACCGCCGCGGGAACCCTGCACCTGGGCGGGACCAGGGAGCAGATGGCCGCCGCCGAGGCGGAGGTCACCTCCGGCCGGCTGCCCGAGCGTCCCGTCGTGCTCGTCTCCGACCCGACGGTCGCTGATCCCTCCCGGGAGGTGGCGGGTCTGCGGCCACTGTGGACGTACGCGCATGTGCCGGCCGGTTGCCCGGTCGATGTCACCGAGCACATCACCGCCCAGATCGAGCGGTTCGCCCCAGGCTTCCGCGATGTCATCGTCGACTCCGCCTGCGTGCCGGCATCAGAGATGTCCGAGCACAACGAGAACTACGCAGGCGGCGACATCGCCGCAGGCACCGTGTCGCTGTACCGGATGGTCGCCCGGCCCCGGCTGACCTGGGATCCGTACTCACTCGGCATCCCCGGCGTTTACCTGTGCTCGGCGGCCACCCCGCCGGGTCCGGGCGTGCACGGCATGAACGGCTGGTTCGCAGCCCAGCGGGCATTGAGACATGTGTTCGGGCTGCCGGTGCCGAGTCTCGCACCCGGAAGGTGAGTCCTCAGGCTGAGGCGACCTCCGCCTCGGGCGCGGTGTGCCGGCGATAGGCCGGCAGCAGGCGTTCGAGCGGCAGGAACGCCGCCCAGCACACGACGGTCGGCAGGAAGTGGATGCCGAGTGACAGGTAGGTCGCGAGGTGGAAGAGGCAGAAGAAGATGACGATCGCGTAGAGGATCCGGCCCTTGACGAACAGGGCGACCGGGGTGAGGATCTCAACGATGAGCAGCGCCCACTGCGCGGCGATGAGCAGGCCGGGGTATTCGAGCGTCCAGCGGATGAAGACCGATCCGCGGCGCATGATCGCCCACACGAACACCGCGCCGTTGGCCCAGCGGATGAGTGAGCCTGAGGCGATCCACTTCATGAGCACCGAATAGAAGTACGTGAGCACCACACAGATCTGCACGATCCGCAGCACCCAGCCGGCGCGCCGGTCGGGGCGGAAGTCGGAGAAGGCGATGACGCCGGCGGTGGGGATGAGGAGCACGGCGAACATGAGCGCCATGTGGTCGTGGGCGACATAGCCGTAGCCCTGTGAGTACATCATCCACAACCAGAAACACACGGCGACGCCGACGGTGGTGATGCGCTGGGCGATGCCGATCGCGCCGAGGACGCAGAAGACGACGAGCAGCACCTGCAGGGTGTGCGCACCCCAGACGGACACCGGCGGCAGGCCGAGCAGGCGGGGCAGGAGTGTCGGCTGGTAGAAGTCGGGCTTGTAGCCGTGGTTGACGACGTCGTTGGACATGAGGAACACGTCGATGAGCACGAACGCGTAGATGATGACGCGGAAGACCGCCAGGCGCGCAGCGGGGACGGCGGGCAGGAACCAGTCGGTGAAGCGGTGCATCAGCGCGCCTGCCATTCGGCGAGCACGATGTGCTCCGGTTCGCCGGTCTCCACACCGTTCTTCAGCTGCGTGATCGACCGGCACAGCGTCAGATGGGTCGGCTGCGGCTCACCCGGGTGCAGGCGCGCGTAGCCGTCAGCGATCGTCTGCAGCATCGCCGGGTCGGCGATGATGTTGCCGAGCTGGGACTCGACATCACCGCGCTCGATGCCGACGACCCGGAGGTTGAGGCTCAGGTTGACGTCCTCATCGCTGCCGGGGAACCGGGCGAGCAGATAGGCGGTCTTGACCTGGCCGTTGAGGTCGCGGGCCGTTGAGTACTGCGACAGTGAGCCGAGGGGAAAATAGTCGTTCGTCTTGAGGAACTGGCCGGTGGTGAGCACGGCAAGTGCCGCCACGGGCGCGATGATGCGCCAGCCGATGGCCCAAGGACCGAGGGGAGAACCGGTCTTCATAAACTGTCATTCTACCGCCGACATGCGCAGCGGCCGCACCGAAAAGGCGCGGCCGCTGAGGTGCTGTCGGGAGTTGTCCCTCAGCTGAGAGCCTGGGTGAAGTCGGCGATGATGTCGCGCGGATCCTCCAGCCCGATCGACACGCGCACGACACCGGCGGCCGGGCGGGCGTCGGGGGCGACCGGGCGGTGGGTCAGCGAGGCCGGGTGCTGGATGAGGGTGTCGACGCCGCCGAGTGAGACGGCGTGCACTGCCAGGCGGGTGCGCTCAGCGAACGCGGCAGCGGCCTGGTAGCCGCCGGCCATGTCAAGGGCGAGCATCGCACCGGGACCCGACATCTGCGAGCCGATGAGCCCGGCCGGATCCTGGCCCTCGAGGCCGGGGAAGAACACCCGGGCGATCGCCTCATGGCCGTCGAGTGCCTCGGCAACAGCCTGCGCATTGTCCTGCTGCTGGCGGATGCGGACCGGCAGCGTGCGCAGACCGCGGGCGAGCATATAGGCGCCCATCGGGTGCAGCAGCCCGCCGGTGAGCGAGCGGACGCCGCGCAGCTCGCGGGCGCGGTCTTCGGAGCAGGCGACGATGCCGCCCATCGCATCCCCGTGGCCGCCGAGGTACTTCGTTGCCGAATGCACCGCATACGCAGCCCCGTGCGCCAGCGGCTGCTGGAGGACCGGGGTGGCGAATGTGTTGTCGACCATGACCGGTACGTCACCGGCGGCCGCGACAACAGCTGCGATGTCGACGAGTTCGAGCGTCGGGTTCGCCGGGGTCTCCATGATGACGAGACCGGTGTCGGACTCGATCGACTCAGTCACCGTGTCGGGGGTCGCCCAGGTGACGCGGGTGCCGAGGAACCCGGTGGCCAGCACATGGTCGGTCCCACCGTAGAGCGGGCGGATCGCCACGATGTGCGGCTTGCCAGCAGCCACCCGCTGCTGGAGCACCGCACAGATCGCAGCCATCCCGGTGGCGAAACTGACAGCGGACTCCGCGCCTTCGAGTGCGGCCAGGCCCTCCTCGAAGTCCGAAGCGTTCGGCGACCACAGCCGCTGGTAGACGAGCGAGGTCGCACCATCCTTGGCGCGGCCGCCGCCGGCGAGCAGCTCATAGGAATCTCCGCCGGACTCCACCTCGGGCAGCGGGTAGGTCGTCGACAGATCGATCGTCGGAACGTGCGTGCCCTCGCTCATGGCGCGCGCGGTCATGCCGTGTACGGCCAGGGTGTCAGGGTGGGTGTCGTGGGCGGCGGATTCGCCGGGCGTGATGTGGCTCATGGCCTGCATTCAACTCCTCTTCGACGTGAACCTGCGCATCTGCTGCAGATAATTGCAGGATGAGCGGATAATCCTGCAGGAACTGCGGCACAATGGGCACTGTATCGCAGTCTGCCGCAGACACTGCGATGTGGAAAGGGGGTGCACTGTGGCCGATGTCGCACTCGACGCCATCGACCGGCAGCTGCTGCGCCTGCTCGATGCCGACGCGCGCGCCTCCGGGCGGACGCTGGCCCGCCGGCTGCGCGTGGCCGAATCGACTGTGGCGCTGCGCATCCGCCGGCTCGTGTCCACCGGGGTGATCGCGAAATTCGGCATCACCGTCGACAAGGACCGCATCGGCCTGCCGCTGGAGGCGATGGTCTCCTGCCAGATCGGTCACCTCGACCGCACTGCGATCGCCGCGCTGCGCCGCGATGCCCCCACCTGGCCGGGGGTGCTCTCGGTCTTCCACATGGCCGGCAGCGACGACTTCATCATCCACGTCGTCGCCACCGATGCCGATGCCCTGCGCGACTTCGTCGTCGACAACCTCGCCAGCCACCCGGCCATCACCCGCACCCAGACGAACCTCGTGTTCGAGAACCTGCCGGGCACCGGCTGGGCCACCGCCCTCGAAGCCGACTGAGAAAGGTCAGGCGTCCGGGATGCGGCCGGCGGGCTGACACCTCGGGTGCGGGGGCTTAGGCTCAGGACATGGCCTCAACTCCTGCGCAGATCACGTCCTTCATCGGCGGCCGTCACGTGCCCTCGGTGACGACCTACGACAACATCGACCCGGCGACCAACGAGACGATCGGGCAGATCGCCCGGGGCGGCTTCGACGAAGTCGACCAGGCCGTCATCGCCGCCGGCAGAGCCCAGCAGTCCTGGGGCCGGACCAAGCCGGAGGAGCGCGCCCGCCTGCTCGTGGCAGCAGCCGAACTCATCCGCGCAGACCGTGAGAACCTCGCCCGGCTCGAAAGCGAAGACACCGGCAAGCCGCTGACCCAGGCCTATGCCGATGTCGACGTGTGCGCCCGCTACTTCGAGTTCTACGGCCACACCATCGAGGCCTACTACGGTCACACCATCCCGCTCGGTGAGGACATGCACGTCTATACCCGCCGCGAACCCTACGGCGTCACCGGCCACATCGTCGCTTGGAACTACCCCCTCCAGCTCGTCGGCCGGGCGGCGGCCACCTCGCTGGCCACCGGCAACTGCGCGGTGGCCAAACCGGCAGACGAAACCCCGCGCACCACCCTGCGCTTAGCCGAGATCCTCGACCAGGCAGGCTTCCCCACCGGCGCCTTCAACGTCGTCACCGGACTCGGTCGGGAAGCCGGCGCGGCACTCGCCCAGCACCCCGAGGTCGCCCACCTCGGTTTCGTCGGCTCGACCGGCACCGGCTCGATCATCGCCCGGGCGGCAGCCGACCGGGTCATCCCGACCGTCCTCGAGCTCGGCGGTAAGTCGGCCAACATCGTCTTCGCCGATGCCGACATCGACGCAGCCGTGCCCTCCCTGGTCCGCTCGATCATCCAGAACGCCGGCCAGACCTGCTCGGCCGGCTCCCGGCTGCTCGTCCACACCGACGTGCGCGACGAAGTGCTGGAGAAGATGAGCGCTGCGATGCGCGAGGTGACGATCGGGCCCGGACTCGACGATCCGATGCTCGGTCCGCTCGTCTCCCGCAAGCAGTTCGAGCGGGTGACCGGGTTCCTCGAGCGCCTCGACTCCGGTGAGATCCTCACCGGCGG
>NZ_JALXPM010000019.1:0-51193 GCF_025147615.1 Brevibacterium luteolum
GTGTATCTAGCTGTATTGTGTTAGGCCTCGTATTCGATGCCAAGAGCGGTGAGGATTCGCTTCAAATCGTCTTGATTCGCAAACTCCACGCTGATTTTGCCTTTGCGCTTGCCCATGACGATGTTCACACGAGTATCGAACTTATCCCCCACACGGTCTGCGATCTGCGCCAGTTCCGGCGAAAGCTGCTTCGTTTCACGTGAAACGCGTGGCTTCTCGCCACGGTTCAGCAACACGACAGCTTCTTCAGTTGCCCGTACCGAGAGGCCTTCAGCCACAATGCGCTGAGCCAGAACTTCCATATTCGCCGGATCCTCGACTCCGAGGATCGCACGTGCGTGTCCCTGCGAGATGACTCCGGCGGCGACCCTCCTCTGGACCAGCGGCGGCAACCGCAACAGGCGCAGCGTATTCGAGATCTGCGGACGCGACCGACCGATCCGTTCAGACAGCTCCTCCTGAGTACACTGGAAGTCGCTCAGCAGCTGCTCATAGGCCGCGGCTTCTTCGAGTGGGTTGAGGTCAGAACGGTGCAGGTTCTCGAGAAGTGCGTCACGAAGCAGCTCGGTGTCTTCGACTGCTCTGATGATCGCCGGAATTGTTGTGGTTCCAGCAAGCTCTGACGCCCGGAAACGCCGTTCACCCATGATGAGCTCGTAGGAAGGCTTCTTTTCATCGACAAGGCGCACCACGACAGGCTGAAGCACACCGACTTCACGGATCGAATGCACCAGCTCATCAAGGGCGTCTTCATCAAATACCTGGCGCGGCTGCCGTGGGTTAGGGCTGATCTGCTCCAGGGGGATCAGACCGAAAGCTGTGCCGGGGACTTCCTGCAGGACCGTTTCACGTGAAACATCCGACGTGCCGAGGGTGACCGAATCCGTTCCGGACTCACTTGGAATGACCGTTGACTTCTTCGTCGGTGCCCCTTTCGAATCGGCCCGCTGGGTCTTCTTCGCAGCTGTGGGCGCAGAGTTCTTTACCGCGGGGGAGGAGCCCTTCTTCGCCGGCTTCGCAGAGGTCCGCTTCGCAGCCCGCGCCTTCCGCATGCCTTCAGCCGGATCCTTCGAACGCGGTGTTTCACGTGAAACATCGGTTTCTTGTTCGCCTTGCTGCCCGAAGAAAACGTCTACCGGACGCTCATCAGTCACAACATCCGGGATGAGGGCTCCCAGACCCCGACCCAATCCTCGTTTACGCTCAGCCATGATCTGTTACTCCTCGATGTGCAATTTCTTCGGCTGCTTCCCGATAGGACAGAGCGCCGGACGATGAAGGTTCATAGGTAATGACAGTTTGTCCGTAACTCGGAGCCTCGGAGATTCGGACAGATCGGGGGATAGTCACCTCAAGTACTTGGTTCGGGAAGTGCGCCCGTACATCATCAGCAACCTGACGGCTGAGATTGGTGCGCCCATCAAACATGGTGAGCAGAATCGTCGAGATCTCCAGAGCTGGATTCAGATGCTTCTGGATCAGCTGAATATTCTTCAACAGCTGGCTCAAACCCTCAAGAGCATAGTATTCGCACTGAATTGGAATGAGCACCTCATTTGCCGCAACAAACGCGTTGACCGTCAGCAAGCCCAACGATGGGGGACAGTCAATGATGACGTAGTCGACCCGATCTCCCGCATCTTCGCGCTCCTTAAGATACGCCCGAAGCGCTCGGGCGAGACGCTGCTCGCGCGCAACAAGAGAGACGAGTTCAATCTCGGCCCCGGCCAGATCGATGGTCGCCGGCACGCACGTGAGAGTTTCGATGTCGGAACATTGCGCCACGGCTTCCGAGACGGGCAGATCCTCGATCAGGACGTCGTAGATACTGTTGACCTCTGTCGAATGCTCAATGCCGAGAGCTGTACTCGCATTGCCCTGGGGATCAATGTCGATGACGAGAACCTTCAGGCCCTGAGCAGCGAGTGCTGCAGCGATATTCACCGCCGTGGTTGTCTTGCCCACCCCGCCCTTCTGGTTGGCGACGGTGAAGATCCGTGTCGAATCGGGGGGTGGAAATGTCGTCGCCGCGAGGCGCTCTGCGCGACGGTGGTCCCGCGCGATCTGAGCACCCAACGGAGTCGACTCATCCATGATGGGCATACAGAACTCCGTTCATCAACAAGAGCCGACTGGCTCGCAAACCGTCTCTAAGTCTACCCAAGCACAAGGACATCAGCAGACAAGAATCACGCGACTTCAGGCGTCAAAACGAACGACTCTAGGCGAAGCGCCGATCGTCCACCGGAGCAACTGGAATTCGATGTTTCACGTGAAACACGACTGCCCTTCGGCTCCACCCGCGGACCGAAGAGCACCACCTATTCGAACGCTATTAGAACGAGCGGTTCATCGGCGCCGCAGTTCAAGTACCGTAGTAGGCACCTCGAGCAACTCTGTCCCGAGGGTGTGAACCTTCGGCTGGGACAATCGATAGCGCTTGATGTGCTTAGCGGCCTTCTTGATCTCGGCTTCGTAGGACTGGCCCTTGATCGCGAGCAGACGGCCATCCGGGCCGAGGACTGGGGTGCACCATTCGATGAGCACCGGCAGTGATTTCACGGCACGTGCCGTAGCGACGGTGAAGATCTCCTCGTCAACGAGCTCTTCGACTCGGGAACGGACGATCCTGACGTTGTCGAGGTCCAAGTCGTCGACGACCATCTGCAGCCATTCCACGCGCCGCTCCATCGCCTCCACGAGCACGAAACGAGTGTTGGGTCGCGCGATAGCCAGGGCAATGCCGGGCAGGCCGGCGCCGGAGCCGATATCGCCGACCACGTCGCTGTCGTCGAGGAGTTCGGCCATGACGGCGCAGTTGAGGATATGGCGGCTCCACAGACGAGGGAGCTCGCGAGGACCGAGAAGACCCCACTCGACTCCGGTGGTCGCCAGGTGGCCGGCGAAGCGGCGTGCGAGCTCAATGCGATCACCGACGATCTCGGCAGCTGCCTGGGGTTCGGACTCGATGTTCTCGAGTTCCGGCGCTTCGCCGGCGGGGGAGTGGGTGCTGTCCATCAGCGTGCCAACTCAGGCTGTCTGGATGACCACACGACGACGATCGCCTTCGCCGGCGGATTCGGAGTACAGTCCGGCCTTGGCGACTTCGTCGTGCACGACCTTGCGTTCGAAGGAGTTCATCGGCTGGCACTCGAACGAGTCACCGGACTGCTTGACCTTCTCGATGCCCTTGCGAGCGATCTCGCGGACGTCTTCCTTCCGCTGGTCGCGGTAGCCGTCGATATCGAGCATCAGCCAGGAACGCTGTCCCGTCGCCGTCTGCACTGCTAAGCGGGTGAGCTCCTGCAGCGCCGAGAGCGTACGACCCTGCTTGCCGACGAGAGTCGACAGGTTGCTGTCGCCGTCGTCGCAGACGATGGCGACCTCTGCACGGCTGTCGGCGACATCGATGTCGATGTCCCCGTCGATATCGGCGATATCGAGCAGCTCTTCAAGGTAGTCGGCCGCGATCTCGCCCTCTTCTTCGAGCAGCTCCGCGCGGGTCGGCTTGGTCTCTTCGACCTGCCCGTCGGCGTTGTCGCCACCGTTGGCGTTGTCAACGGACTGGTCTGTGTCTGTCGTGCTGAGTTCGTCGGCGGTGTTGACCATCGAGTCTTCGGACATGCGTCGGCTCTACCTCTTCCTCTTCTTCTTCTGGCGTGCCTTGCCGACCGGCTGCTTGCGCTGGCCTGAGGCAGGCTGGGGGTTCTGGGGTTCCTCGCTGATCGGCTTTGAGCCCGGCAGCGGAGACTTGCCCTTGCGGGCGCGGCGCTCCATGAGCTCCTTTTCGGCGCGCGAGCCGGGAGCAGGCATGTTGCGGATGACGATGAACTGCTGAACCATCGTCCAGGAGTTCGACACGAGCCAGTAGATGAGCACACCGAGCGGGAAGTACACACCGCCGACGGCGAAGACCACGGGCATGATGTAGAGCAGCATCTTCTGCTGCTGCATGAACGGGTTGTTCATGGCAGCTTCCGACATGTTCTTGCTCATCATCTGCTTCTGGGTAATGAATTGGGTCGCGCCCATGATGATGATGAGGATCGCAGTGAGGATCTTGACTGAGATGTCACCGGTGAGGAAGGTCTCGGACAGCTGCACACCGAAGATGGTGGCGCGCTCGGCCTCCTGGGCCAGTGACTGCGTCAGACCGCCGATGGGGTCGGTCTCACCGCGGGCAACCATCGGCATGTTGAAGATGACGCGGTACAGCGAGAAGAAGATCGGCAGCTGTGCCAGCAGCGGCAGGCACGAAGCCCACGGATTGGTGCCGTGCTTCTTGAACAGGGCCATCTGCTCTTCGGCCATGGCCTGGCGGGAGAACTGATCCTTCTTGCCCTTGTACTTCGCCTGCAGGCGCTGCACATCCGGCTGCAGCAGCTGCATCTTGCGCTGCGACTTGATCTGGTAGACGAAGAGAGGAATGAGGACCGCCCGCACGACCATCGTCATGCATGCAATCGACAGCACCCAGGTCCACCCGCTGTCCGAGGGCATGCCGAGCATCTCGAAGATCTGGTGGAAGATTGTCAGAATCCAGGCTATGACCCACTTCAGTGGCCATAGAACACTGTCAATCCAGTTCATTCATTCTCTCCTCGACCGCGGCCGATGCACGGTCTGCTGGTTCTATATCTCGTATATTGTGCCACTATTGTGGCGCCGACCATCAATCGCCTGATCGGCTGCGGTGCCGTTCCCGGCCGGCCGCTGTTCCCTTATTCAGAAGCTCCGACTGCTGCTCCAGAACAGAGCCGGAGACGTAGTCGATTCCGCCGGGGGAGAAGGGGTTGCAGCGCAGCAGCCGCCAGATCGTCATGACTGTGCCGCGCACGGCTCCCTTGACCTCGAAGGCATCGAGTGCGTACTTCGAGCAGCTGGGGTAGTAGCGGCAGACCTGGCCGTACAGCGGCGAGATCGCCAGCCGGTACAGCCGCATGAACCACACGAACGGCATCCGCGGGGCGATGCGCAACCAATGCAGGGTCCTGGCGCCGGTTCCCGCCGGCGCCAGCGGCAGGGAGGAGCGGGTGTGCTCAGCTGAGTGCTTCATGCCGGCTGCGCCTTTTCTCCTCGCTGGTCAGTCCGAGCCTGTCCATGCCCTTGGTCAGGGCACGCTCGAGTGCGGCGAAGTCCGCGTCGGCCGCGGCCGGCAGCGCACGGATGACGAGCAGCGTGCCGTTCCCGAGGTGGTGAAGCCGCGGGCGCATGAGCTCCCGCAGCCGGCGTTTGACTCGGTTGCGGACCACAGCGTTGCCCACTGCCTTGGAAACGACGAAACCCACGCGTGGAGCGTGGGCGTCGTCGGAAGTCCGCAGGCAGTGGACGACCAGCTGACGGGATCCGGCTTTGGTGCCCGCACGGAAGACCGACCGAAACTCATCGGGCAGTCGCATACGGTTCACCGCAGGGAGCACAGGGTCCTCAGATCCCCGAACCCGTACCTGCGCATGCGCAGGAGTGAGGGTGCGGCAGGGTCGTCGACTGTGGCGCTCAGGCCGAGAGGGCCTTGCGTCCCTTGCGGCGGCGGGCAGCCAGAACGGCGCGGCCGGCGCGGGTGCGCATGCGCAGGCGGAAGCCGTGCTTCTTCGAGCGCTTGCGGTTGTTGGGCTGGAAGGTGTGCTTGCTCACAAGTGTCTCCGTCTATCTGTTGTTGCTTTCAGCCGCCGCAGGAATGCGGGCGGTTCGCACGCAGCTGGTCTCAGCTCTTGCGAGCGCAGCTGGTGGTGACGCTCCTGCGCCGAGTGGCCAAACGGGGAAGTTCGCTCAATCACAACTCAAGTGGGCCCGCAACACAGGACACTCAAGTCTACGAGCGCCTGCTGGGCAGGGTCAAACTCGGTTGCACCGGGGGATGAACGGGACATTCCGGCGTCACACCGCGGTCAACCTGAATCCACATAGTGCCATGAACAACCACGTCCACAACTCACAACGATGTATTTTCCACACGTTTCTCCACCGATGTGGATGATTCCGGCACCGTTGTCGTTTTTTTCCACCGTCTGTGGAAAACTATGTGGAAGTGATGTCCCCTTGTTATCCACAGCTGAGGAGGGAGTGTTCATGCCCGAGAACACGGACACCGAGCACCTGCTGACCACCTGGCACACGGTGCTGGCGAATCTGCTGAACGACCCGACGATCACAGCCCAGCAGAAGGGCTTCCTGCAGCTGGCAGTGCCCAAGGCAATGGTCGGGGACAATCTCGTGGTCCTCTCAGTCCGCGATGACCTCACCCGCTCCACCCTCGAGCGGAACCTCCGCGAGCCGCTGGCGGCCGAGTTCTCCTCCGTCCTCGGTCACGATGTCAGCTTCGCCATCGCGATCGAACCGGATCTCGATCCGCCGCTGGCCACCCGCGAGAGCCCCGGCGAAACCCCAGCTGAGACTTCCCCTGCCGAACCCACGGGGCCGGCCACCCCAACCGCTCCGACTGCCAACGCGCCCACCGCCTCGGGCACGGAGACTGCCGCTGCGACCAGCGATGAGATCGACGACGCAGCCATCGAACAGGTGCTCACACCTGCCCCGGAAGACCAGGCCGGGGGAGTAAGCCAGCTGAATGAGAAGTACACCTTCGACACCTTCGTCATCGGCTCGTCGAACCGCTTCGCCCACGCCGCTGCCTTCGCCGTGGCCGAATCGCCGGCCAAGGCCTACAACCCGCTGTTCATCTACGGCGATTCGGGACTGGGCAAAACCCACCTGCTGCATGCGATCGGGCACTACGCCGCGCAGCTCTACCCGAATATCCGGGTCAAATACGTCTCCAGCGAGGAGTTCGTCAACGACTTCATCAACACCATCGGCTCCTCGACGTCTGGTTCGCTGCGCCCGAAGTTCCAGCGCCGGTACCGCGAAGTCGACATCCTCATGATTGATGACATCCAGTTCCTGCAGGGCAAGGACGCCACCGTCGAGGAGTTCTTCCATACCTTCAACGCCCTGCACAACGAGCACAAGCAGGTCGTCATCACCTCCGACCAGCCGCCGAAGATGCTCAAGGGCTTTGAGGAGCGGCTGCGCTCGCGCTTCGAGTGGGGGCTGCTGACCGATGTGCAGCCGCCGGACCTCGAGACCCGGTTTGCGATTCTGCGCAACAAGTCGATCGCCGAGGGCCTGCAGGTGCCTGACAACGTTCTGGAGTACATCGCCTCGCGGGTGTCCTCGAACATCCGCGAACTCGAGGGCGCGCTCGTGCGGCTGACGGCTTTCGCCAATCTCAACGACCAGGAGATCGACATGTCCCTGGCTGAGACGGTGCTTAAGGACTACATCACCCATGAGGACACCCCGGAGATCACCGCGACCGACATCATGGGCCAGACCGCGGCGTATTTCGGGCTCACGCTCGAGGATCTGTGCGGCTCGAGCCGGTCACGGACGCTGACGACTGCCCGGCAGATCGCGATGTACCTGTGCCGTGAGCTCACTGATCTGTCGCTGCCGAAGATCGGCCAGGAGTTCGGCGGCCGTGACCACACGACAGTCATGCATGCCAACAAGAAGATCCGCACGCAGATGGCCGAGCGGCGCAATCTCTACACGCAGGTCACCGAACTGACAAACCGCATCAAACAGCAGCACCGTCTCTGAAACGACACAGAACACGATCTTCACAGCTGTGGAAAAGTCTGTGTGTAAGGGGGTTCACACCGGGGTGCGACCGGTGTACGATTCCGGGTCGTCGGTGGACGCGTGTGGAAGCACATCGGTGTGATTTACAGGGTGTGGAGCGCCGTGTGCAGTTTGTCAACAGCTCATCCACCGGGCTGAATCGGACCTCGACCGCCTGGATGCTCGATGACATCGATGTGATTACACAGGATCCACAGGTGCTACTGACACGACTGCCTATTCATCTATCGAGCTTCCGAAGCGCACCGCTCATTGCTCGGCGGGCTGTGGATGAGCGAACGACCGGACAGGGGAGTGGCATGCTGACTGCGGTGTGACATGGTGCTTCGCACTGCAGCAATGACAAAGCTCCTGGTCAAGCACGATTTCGGCCTCCATGCAATTGCCCACGCCGATAGCCCGGTGTAAAGTTTCAGTGCGCTGTCGTGTCCGCATCCAGGGCACGGCAGAAGCCCATTCACCACACCGGCCAGCACCCTCGATACCGCAGGAGAACCGTGAACACCGACGCAGCGCAGCCCGTGAAGTTCAAAGTCGATCGCGACGTCCTGGCCGAGGCTGTCACCTGGGCGACCAAGAGCCTCCCGCAGCGTCCCGCGGTTCCCGTCCTCACCGGTATCCTCATCACCGCCGATGCCAGCGGCTCGGTGCAGCTGGCCGTCTTCGACTACGAGGTCTCCTCACGTGCTGAGATCGCCGCTGAGGTCGAATCCGCCGGCACAGTTCTCGTCTCCGGCCGGCTGCTCGCCGAGATCGCCAAGGCGCTGCCGAACCAGCCGGTGATCCTCGAACAGCAGGACAACAAGGTGTCGCTGACCTGCGGTTCGTCCCGCTTCGCGCTCATGACGATGCCCGTCGAGGAGTACCCGGCCCTGCCGGAGATCCCCGAGACTTCGGGCATGGTCGCCGCCAGCGACTTCCAGCACGCTGTCTCCCAGGCCACCATCGCCACCTCCAAGGACGACACGCTGCCGATCCTCACCTCGGTCCGCGTCGAGATCGAAGGCGAGACGATCACCCTGCTGGCCACCGACCGCTACCGCCTGGCCGTGCGCGAATTCACCTGGAACCCGCGCCGACCGGACTTCTCGGCCACGGCCCTGGTCAGGGGCCGGACCCTCTCAGACGCCGCGAAGGCGATGGGCGGGGACGTCGAGATCGCCCTGGCCGAATCCGGTGGCAAGGAGATGCTGGCCTTCTCCGCCAACGGCAGGGTCACCACCTCTCTGCTCGTCGAGGGCGACTACCCGAAGGTCCGCTCGCTGTTCCCCAAGGACGTCGCCATCACCGCCGTGTGCGAGACCGCCACGCTGCGGGAGGCGGTGCGCCGCGTCAGCCTCGTCGCCGAGCGCAACACCCCGATCAAGTTCGAGTTCGCCGACGGTGCACTCACCCTGCGCGCCGGCGCCGGCGACGACGCCCAGGCCAGCGAATCGCTGCCGGTCGACATCAGCGGTGAGGACATCTCCACCGGCTTCAACCCGCACTTCATCGCCGAGGGCCTGGCCGCCATCGACAAGCCCTACGTCCGGTTCTCCATGACCGAGCCGAAGAAGCCGGTCGTCATCTCCGGCCAGGACGAAGCCGACAGCGAACTCGACACCTCTTACCGCTACCTGCTCATGCCGGTCATGCGGTTCTGATGTGGGTTTCGCGACTTCTTCTCCGCGACTTCCGCTCCTACCCGCAGCTCAGCCTTGATCTGCAGCCGGGTGTGACGACCTTCGTCGCACCCAACGGCTGGGGGAAGACGAATCTCGTCGAATCGATCGGCTACCTCGCAGCCCTGCGCTCCCACCGGGTGGCCGGCGATCAGCCGCTCGTGCGCACCGGTGCCGAGCAGGCGACGATCTCCGCTCTGGCCCACCGCGGGCCCCGCCAGGTCACCCTCGAGGTCACGATCCGGTCCAAGGGTGCCAACCTTGCCCGCATCAACCGCTCACCGGTGCGCGCCCGCGATGTCCTCGGCCTCGTCCGCGCCGTCGTCTTCGCCCCGGAGAACCTCGCCCTCGTCAAGGGCGACCCGGCCGAGCGCCGCCAGTACCTCGATGACCTGCTCATCGCCCGCCAGCCGCGCTTCGCCGGGGTCATCGCCGATCACCAGCGAGCATTACGCCAGCGCAACGCGCTGCTCAAGAGCCTGCGCTCCAACCGCGATCCCGGTCTCGAGGCCACCCTCGACATCTGGGATGAGGCATTCGCCGAGGCCAACGCGCAGCTCGTCCTCGGCCGCCGACAGCTGCTCGAAGAGCTGCGCGCACCGGTCACGGCCGCCTTCGCCCACATCGCCTCCGGTGCCGCCGAGGCCCGCCAGCAGGTCGACCTCGACTACACCTCACGTCTCGACTACCGCGGCATCGACGATGCCCTTGCCGCCGCCGAGGTGGTCGTCGCGGGGCTCGCCCAGCGCCGCCGCGTCGAGATCGAGCGCGGGCTCACCCTCGTCGGCGCTCAGCGCGATGACGTCGAGCTGCTCATCGGGGGAGTGCCGGCCAAGGGCTATGCCTCACACGGGGAATCATGGTCACTGGCCTTGGCGCTCCAGCTGGCCGGCTGGGAGCTGCTCAGCGGCGAGGACGGGTCACCGGACGATCAGCCGGTGCTCGTGCTCGATGACGTCTTCGCCGAACTCGACGCCGATCGCCGCCGCCGGCTCGCCGAGCGGATCGACGGCGCCGAACAGGTCCTCATCACCGCCGCCGTCGCCGGCGACATCCCGGACAATCTCAGCGGGCGCATCGTCGACCTGCCCGCACACGTCGCCGAGGCGGCAGGCGATGAGCAGTCCTGAGCACCTCGTGCCCGTCGCCAGCCTGGAGGCACTCGACCGGATCCGGCGGATGGCCGATTCCGAGTTCCGGCCGCTTCACCGCGGGCCGCGCCGCAGCCTGGCCGGAATGCGGCGCGCGGAGATCGCCTACACGTCTGCCCGGCCGGACTCGCGTGATCCGCAGCCGCTCGATGCCAGCCTCAAGGCGCTGGTGAAGACCCAGGGCTGGACGAACAACCTCGATGTGGGCGCGGTGCTCGGCCGCTGGGACGAGCTCGTCGGCAAGAACGTCGCCGCCCACTGCACCCCGGAGAAGTTCGACCCACCGGTGCTCGTCATCCGCGCCTCCTCGACGACGTGGGCGACCCAGCTGACGATCCTGCGCACACAACTGCTCGATCGGTTCGAACGCGAACTCGGCCGCCGCATCATCGACGACATCGAGATCATCGGACCGGTGCAGCGGTCGTGGAAACACGGCAGACGCTCAGTCAAAGGTCGGGGACCTCGCGACACCTACGGATAGACTCTGGATCGATATGCCTGCCACCATCCTCCTTGCCCAGACGCGCACCGGCGAGCTGCTCGAGCGCCTGAGCGCCCACACCCCGCCGGCCCACGGCACACTCATCTTCCTGCTCATCGGCGCGATCATCGCCGCCGTCCTCGTCATCCCGCGCGGCATGTGGCGGCTCACCGGCCTCATCGTCACCATCGTCCACGAACTCGGCCACGGATTCGCCGGCCTCATGCTCGGCCGCAGATCACTGGCAATCCGGATCTCACCTGACCAATCCGGACTCGCGCTCTCCCGCGGGACCGGCACCTCGGCGCCGTGGATGACCTTCTGGGGATATCCGGCACCGGCACTCATCGGCTCCCTGCTCATCTTCGCCGCCCTCTTCGGTTATCCGGCCCCAGCCCTGGCAGCAGCCGTCGTGCTGCTGATCGTCTCGCTCGTCTTCATGCGCGGGTTCCTCGCCGTGGCCGTCACCGCACTGACCGCCGTGATCGCCGGGTTGCTCGTGTTCTGGGCGCCGCCGGTCATCGCCTCCTATGCCGCGCTCGGCGCGGGGCTGTTCCTGCTGCTCGGGGCATGGAAGGCCTTCGGCAACCTGCTCGGTGCCCACGCCCGGGGTGATCGCGGCCAGTCCGATGCCGCGATCCTCGCCCGCGCCACCCGCGTGCCGGCAGGCGTATGGATCGTGCTCATGCTCCTGGCGATGGCCGGATTCACCGCCCTGAGCGCCTGGGGTGTGTGGCACCATCTCTCCAGGTCCTGAGCTGAGCCGGATTCGAGCGCGCGGGCCGAGTCCGCAGACCGCGTTGAGAGCCGCTGAGAGGCCCTGAGACGAGTCGGAGTACGTTTGCGGGCCTGAAAACATGGAAAAAGGCCGATTGCGGGCCGCGCAGGGCATGATCTTGCCGCGCGAGCAGGTAGAATGGGCAGGGTTGTTCAACTGTGACAAGGAGACACATGGCTACTGAGGAGAACCGGGAATACGATGCCGGTGATATCACCGTTCTCGAGGGACTCGAAGCGGTTCGCAAACGGCCCGGCATGTACATCGGCTCCACCTCCGAGCGCGGCCTGCATCACCTTGTCTACGAGATCGTCGACAACTCCGTCGACGAGGCGCTCGCCGGATACTGCGACCACATCGAGGTCGTGATCCGCGCTGACGGCTCCGTTCAGGTCACCGACAACGGCCGCGGCATCCCGGTGGCCATGCACCCGACCGAGGGCATCCCCACGCTGCAGGTCGTGCTGACGATCCTGCATGCCGGCGGCAAGTTCGGCGGCGGCGGGTACGCTGTCTCCGGCGGTCTGCACGGGGTGGGCTCCTCTGTCGTCAATGCCCTGTCCGAACGCCTCGACGCCGAGGTCCACCGCGACGGCCATGTGTGGCGGCAGGATTACCGCCGCGGCGTGCCCACCGGCGAGGTCACCAAGGGCGAGGAGACCGACAGGACCGGCACCATCATCACCTTCTGGCCGGATGCGGAGATCTTCGACACCACCGAATTCACCTTCGAGGTGCTGCGCTCGCGGTTCCAGCAGATGGCCTTCCTCAACAAGGGCCTGAAGATCTCGCTGACCGATGAGCGGTCTGAGGAGATCGACGATGACGACGTCCAGCTCGAAGCCGAGGACACTGCTGAGGTCAAACCGCGCAGCGTCACCTACCTGTACGCCAACGGGCTGCTCGACTACGTCGAGCACCTGACGGCGACGAAGAAGACCGAAACAGTTCACGACGACGTCATCGCCTTCGAAGCCGAGGACACCGAGCAGCAGATCGCGCTCGAGGTCGCCATGCAGTGGACGAGCTCCTATGCCGAATCCGTCCACACCTACGCCAACACCATCAACACGCATGAGGGCGGCACCCATGAGGAGGGCTTCCGCACCGCGCTGACCAGCCTCATCAACTCCTACGCTCGCGAGCAGAAGCTGCTGCGGGAGAAGGACGCCAACCTCACCGGCGACGATGTGCGCGAGGGACTCACCGCCGTCGTGTCCGTCAAGCTGGGCGAACCGCAGTTCGAAGGCCAGACGAAGACGAAGCTGGGCAACTCCGAAGCCAAGACCTTCGTCCAGCGCATCGTCCGCGATGAGCTCGGCCACTGGCTCGAATCGAACCCGGCACAGGCCAAGGAGGTCGTGCGCAAGGCGATCCAGGCCTCGCAGGCCCGGATGGCCGCTCGCAAGGCTCGTGAGGCCACCCGCCGCAAGGGCCTGCTCGAATCCTCCGGCATGCCCGGCAAGCTGCGCGACTGCCAGTCCAAGGACCCGGTCGTCTCCGAGATCTTCATCGTCGAGGGCGACTCCGCCGGCGGTTCCGCGCTGCAGGGCCGCGATGCCATCCACCAGGCGATCCTGCCGATCCGCGGCAAGATCCTCAACGTCGAGAAGGCCCGCCTCGACCGCGCCCTGGGCAACCAGGAGGTGCAGTCGCTCATCACCGCTTTCGGCACCGGCATCGGCGAGGAGTTCGACCTCGACAAGCTGCGCTACCACAAGATCGTGCTCATGGCTGATGCCGACGTCGACGGCCAGCACATCGCCACGCTGCTGCTGACTCTCATCTTCCGCTACATGCGCCCGCTGGTCGAACACGGCTACGTCTACCTGGCGACCCCGCCGCTGTACCGCATCAAGTGGTCGAACGCCGAACACGAATATGCCTACTCCGACCGGGAGCGCGACGCCCTGCTCACCGACGGGAAGGCCTCAGGCAAGCGGCTGCCGAAGGACCAGGCGATCCAGCGCTACAAGGGCCTGGGCGAGATGAACTACAGCGAACTGTGGGACACGACGATGAACCCCGACTACCGACTGCTCAAGCAGGTCACCCTCGATGACGCGATGAAAGCCGATGAGATCTTCGCGATCCTCATGGGCGAAGACGTCGAATCCCGCCGCCAGTTCATCCAGGAGAACGCCAAGGACGTCCGGTTCCTCGACATCTGATCCACCGGCCCGGCCAGCCGACCGCACCCCAGGCGCCCGCCGCCTCGGGAGCGGGGCAGCAGGCCGGATGCCACCGAAGAGTTTCTGCACACGACTGACGAATACAAGAGGTAAACAGCCCCGTGGCCGATGACACTGACAACACCCAGCCAGGCGACCAGCAGCCCGAGGACGGCCCCGTGATCTCCTCGGAGACCGGCACCCCCGTCGCCGCCCGCGTCGAGAAGGTCGACCTCAATCTGGAGATGCAGCGCTCCTACCTCGACTACGCGATGAGCGTCATCGTCGGGCGTGCGCTGCCGGATGTGCGCGACGGCCTCAAGCCCGTCCACCGCCGCGTGCTCTATGCGATGTATGACGGCGGCTACCGGCCGGACCGCTCCTTCAACAAGTGCTCGCGCGTCGTCGGCGACGTCATGGGCCACTACCACCCGCACGGCGACACGGCGATCTACGATGCGCTCGTACGCCTCGTGCAGCCGTGGGCGATGCGCTACCCGCTCATCGCCGGTCAGGGCAACTTCGGCTCCGCCGGCGACGATGGTGCCGCAGCCCCGCGATACACCGAGTGCCGGATGGCGCCGCTGGCCATGGAGATGGTCCGCGACATCGAAGAGGACACCGTCGACTTCCAGGACAACTACGACGGGCGCAACACCGAGCCGGTCTACCTGCCCGCCCGGTTCCCCAACCTGCTCGTCAACGGCTCGGCCGGCATCGCCGTGGGCATGGCGACGAACATCCCGCCGCACAATCTGCGGGAGGTCGCCAAGGCCGCCCAATGGCTGCTGGCCAACCCCGAGGCGGAGAAGGACGAAGCCCTGGAGGCGATCCTCGGCATCGTGCAGGGTCCCGACTTCCCCAACGGCGCGACGATCCTCGGGCGCAAGGGCATCGAGGACGCCTATCGCACCGGGCGCGGGTCGATCACCCAGCGCGCTGTCGTCGAGGTCGAGGAGATCCAGGGACGCACCTGCCTTGTCGTCACGGAGCTGCCCTACCTCGTCAATCCCGACTCGCTGGCCACCAAAATCGCCTCCTATGTCAAGGACGGCAAGGTCGCCGGAATCGCCGACCTGCGCGACGAGTCCTCCGGCCGTGTCGGCCAGCGGCTGGTCATCGTGCTCAAGCGTGACGCCGTGGCCAAGGTCGTGCTGAATAACCTGTACAAGCACACCTCGCTGCAGGAGAACTTCTCGGCCAATATGCTCGCCCTGGTCGACAATGTGCCGCGCACCCTGTCGATCGACTCGTTCCTGCGCCTGTGGGTCAAGCACCAGATCGACGTCATCGTCCGGCGCACCAAGTTCCGCCTCAAGAAGGCCGAGGAGCGCGCCCACATCCTGCGCGGCTACCTCAAGGCCCTCAACGCCCTCGACGAGGTCATCGCGCTGATCCGCCGCTCACCGTCGTCCGATGAGGCGCGCAGCGGATTGATGGAGCTGCTCGATGTCGACGAGATCCAGGCGAACGCGATCCTCGATCTGCAGCTGCGTCGTCTGGCCGCTCTCGAACGCCTCAAGATCGAAGAAGAGGCCAAGAAGATCGAGGAGCTCATCAAGGAATACCACCACATCCTCGACACCCCGGCCCGGCAGCGCGAGATCGTCTCCGAGGAGCTGCAGGACATCGTCGACCGCTACGGCGATGACCGCCGCACCCGAATCCTCGCCGGCTTCGACGGGGACGTCTCGATGGAGGACCTCATCCCCGAGGAGGAGGTCGTCGTCACGATCACCCGCGGCGGATACGCCAAGCGCACCCAGTCGGCGCTCTACCGTGCTCAGCATCGCGGCGGCAAGGGCATCACTGGTGCGCGGCTGCGCGGTGATGACGTCGTCGACCACTTCTTCGTCACCTCGACGCACAACTGGCTGCTGTTCTTCACCAACACCGGCCGGGTCTACCGTGCGAAGGCCTATGAGCTGCCCGAGGGATCCCGTGACGCCAAGGGCCAGCACGTGGCGAACCTGCTGGCGCTGCAACCGGATGAGACGATCGCCCAGGTGCTGTCGATCCGCGACTACGATGAGGCAGACTACCTCGCCCTGGCTACGAAGAGTGGCCTGGTGAAGAAGACCCGGCTGGTCGAATACGACTCCAACCGCACCGGCGGGGTCATCGCGATCAACCTGCGCGAGATCACCCCCGGTGTGCCCGATGAGCTCGTCTCCGCTCGCCTCGTCTCACCTGAGGACGATCTGCTGCTCGTCTCGCGGAAGGGAATGTCGATCCGGTTCAAGGCCAGCGATGAGTCGATCCGGCCGATCGGCCGTGCCACCTCGGGTGTCACCGGCATGAAGTTCAAGGACGACGACCAGCTGCTGACCATGGACGTCATGACCCCGGACAGCTACGTCTTCGTCGTCACCGAAGCCGGATTCGCCAAGCGCACCCCGATCGAGGAGTACCGCGTGCAGGGCCGCGGCGGCTTCGGCATCAAGGTCGCCAAGATCACCGAACAGCGCGGCGACCTGGTCGGCGGGCTCATCGTCTCCGACGGTGAGGAAGTGCTCGTCGTCATGGAGCGCGGTAAGGTGGTCCGGTCCTCGATCGACGAGGTTCCGGCCAAGGGACGCAATACTATGGGAGTAGTATTTGCGAAACCGGGAAAGAACGATCGCATCATCGCCGTCACCCGCGGCCCGGAGAAGGTCGTCGAGGACGAAGCCGAAACCCCGGTCGATGCTGAGGCCGAGGCAGCAGCCGAAGCCGCAGAGGTGGCGCGCGAGGATGAAGGACAAGCATGACTGACAGCGAACAGAAACCCGCCAAGGTGATCCGGGCCTCGTCCGGCTCGACCCGCCTGTCTGCCAGCGGCAAGGGCAAGAACTCCGAGACCGCCGCCTCGGGCACGGCGAAGACGACGACGAGCACCGCCGTCTCCGGCGGCAAGCGCCCCGGCAGCGGAGAGGGCAAGCCGCGCAGCGTCAAGGCCGGCACCACCCGGCTCAAGGCCGGCTCCGGGACCGAGGCGGGCAGCAATTCCAGCGGGACCGCCGCCTCGGCAGTGGGTTCGGGTCCGATCCAGACGACCGGATCAGGCCCCCGCAGCGCGGAATCCTCCGGTTCCGGGCCCTCGGGCACCGCGCGCATCGCCGGCGTCCCGGAGGAGCAGGCGGCCAAGGCCGACGGCTCCGTGCGCGCCTCGGCTGGACCGGTGCGGATGAGTGGGAAGACGAAGAAGAAGGGCCCGCGCACCGTGCGGCTCACCGTCGCCACCGTCGATCCGTGGTCGGTCATGAAGATGTCGTTCCTGCTGTCGCTGGCGATCGGCATCGCCACCGTCATCGCAGCCCTCGTTCTCTGGCTGGTGCTGCAGGCCACCGGTACGCTCAGCGGCATCCAGTCGACGCTGACCGAGCTGGCTGGCACCGAGGGTGCTGACAAGGTCATCGGCATGTTCAGCCTTGGGCGCGTGCTGTCCTTCGCCGTCATCCTCGCGCTGGTGAACATGGTGCTGATGACCGCGCTGTCGACGCTGTTCGCGTTCCTGTACAACATCGGTTCGACGCTCGTCGGCGGTTTCCACCTCAAGCTCACCGACGACTGATCGGCACCTCTTCTCAGCACGGGCCGGTGCGGCGCAGTGAGCGTCGTGCCGGCCTTTGCATTGCGGGGGAGAAGCCGATTTTGCACTGACCGGGGGCAGTGTGTATATTGGTTCCTCGGGTCATCCCACACGGGCCTATAGCTCAGGCGGTTAGAGCGCTTCGCTGATAACGAAGAGGTCAGAGGTTCAAGTCCTCTTAGGCCCACGCAATCATTCGAAACGGACATCGGGAGATGACGTGAAGAAGTGGTTGACGCTGACCGGCGTCCTCTCTGCTCTTGCAGGAGTGCTGGTGGTGTTCCGGGGCAACCGCCGCCGGCAGCACGAACAGTGGTCGTCCTACACTGACCAGGTGTAGAATGGAGCCACGCTTGGGGGTATGGCGCAATTGGTAGCGCATCTGCTTTGCAAGCAGAGGGTTAGGGGTTCGAGTCCCCTTACCTCCACCATTGTGAAGTCTCGGGACATCGTTCACTCGATGTCCCGAGATTTCTTTTTGTTCTGGGGCTGATGGCTCGCGTCATCGTTGGGTTAATGCTCAAACGAGCATTAAGCCGCGACGGGCATAGATCTCGACCTCCAACTCGGCGCAGCTCCTTCGCTTCAACATACACTGTTCTGTTAATGGCCCAGTCAAGTCATCGGCTGTGAAGTGGTGCGTGTCATCGACGCTACCGTGAAGCGCATCCCACAATCGGGATCGACGCGGGACTAGGGTAATGATTATGGGGTGGCAAAGGGAACGAGTGAATCCTTGAAGAAGTACCACCCGCCATTGATTGTTGACCCGAGCGACCGGAATCACGTCTAATTCCGGGACAACTACGTAGGGGGTTCTCTTGCCGCATCCCTTCCTGCATGAGCCTGCCGAGTGGAAAGGTTTCTGGTGGCTCCCTGAAGACTCAGAGCAAAAGTGCCCGGGCTTCCTCAAATACGATCCCCATAAGGGGATCCAACTGACGTTGATTGGCGGCTTCGACGAGACCATCTGGGAAGACGTCGCCCCTGCGGGTAGATCGCGCTCTGGGGAAACACGTAGTTTCCCTGTGATCCTTGGGTTGTCTGCGGGGGGTAAGGAGATCACCCTCTTCGACGCTTACCCCGCGCACAGCACGACAGTCGGTTTGGGCATCGGCTTGGGCCCTTCGGAGCAGACTATTCACGCTGCCGACGCTCTAGTCGGAACCCACGTATCCGATCCAAATCAGGAGGTTTTCAGCCGTCTCGTCTGCTCGATCGAGGACACGTTGGCCTGGAGCGGTTCCGATGCGATTACCGCACAGATACATTGGGATTCCCACCGGAAGGCTCTCTCCGGCGACGGGACGATCACGCTGAAGCCGGTAGATGACCTGACTGCCGAGTTCGCCGGTGTCAAGTACTCTCTGGCGCACTGGTTGACCCTTCCCGCCTATGACCACACTCGGATCGGGAGCCAGGGGCGAGTAAATGACAACCCGGTATTCTCTCTTAAGGTTGAAGAAGCCTCGTCCCTTACTTTGTTCATTAGGCAGATGTACGCTCTGGTTGACCTGCTCGCGCTGGCGACGGGACGCAATCCGGCACCTTTATGGATCATCCTTGAAGTACCTTCTGGTTACGATACATGCCCCTGCGCCGAGCGCATGCCGTGGAAGGATCCAGAGGTACTCCGTCGGTTGAGTATCCCTCACAAGCCAGAAACGTGCCCTAAGGTTCGCCCTCGACAGGTGCACCTCTATTCCCGAGGGCGGGGTATAGGGGATCCAGGTGCTGAGGCCGTGAGCTCACACAGCGTGGTCTTCACGCTCACCGACATTCCTTTCGATGAGGTGTTGCCTAGATGGTTCGAAGTGCGTAAGAAGTTTCAGGCACCGTGCAACATCTTGATCTCAGCTCGGTACTCTAAGGAGGCCTATGTCGAATCATCCACAATCACGGCTGTGGCTGCAGCGGAGGCTTTTCACATGGAGTTGAAAGAACCACCTCCCATTCCACCGGACGTCATGAAGGATCTTGTTACCCGAGCTGTCAAAGCCATGCCGGAGGATCGGAAGCAATGGATCAAGCAAGTGATTCCGAAGGGCCACTCGCTTCGGCAACGGCTAGAACGTCTTGCTGAACGGATGCCTGATTCGTGCTGTGACCGTCTGCTTCCCGATCCAAAACGGTGGGCCCAGGCGGCGAGTCGAGCACGAAATTCACTTAGCCACTCCGGCAAGTCCGAAGTCGATGTGATGGGTTTGTACGCAGTCATGCGCGTAACTCGTGCCGTTGTATTGGTTAACATCTTGCTGGAGTTGGGGCTGGCGGAAGACCGTATCCTGAATGCGCTGATCGAGAACCGCGAACTAAATGACGCTTGCTCCCTGTCACGTGAGCACTTCTCGGTCGTACAACCTGGTTAGACACCAAGTTTATCGAATCGTGCTCCACGTACTCTAAGCCGTGTTCACTAGCGAAACGCGATCAGGTTGAGTGCAGCTCCGGATGTCAGGTTTGACACGTAGCTTGAGAGCGTTATCGACCCGTACTGCGTGCGTATGAGCCCTCACTGATGGTTAACGGTCTGCACATAGGCTCTCGTCTGCGACCATCCGGGCCGGGCAGGAAGCTGTTGTGATTGCTAGCATTTTTGAGGTTGTCAATTCTGTTGTGTATGGGGTCGGGTTTACAGGTATGGGTTCATTCGGTCGGGGTAGGCCGCGGCGGGTTCGGTTGCGGCGCTTGATGCCAGTGCGTTTTGTCGTGTATCGCTAGGTGCGTGGCTATCCAGACAACCGCGCACTTTTCTGCGCAGTCCGATGCATCGTGTTCTGCACAAAGCTGTCGCGACGTATCCGGCATCCGGACAACAAGGAGAAGGTCTGCACGGCCCTCGTCCCATAGCCACCTCTGTTCGCCCAGGCCAAACCATCAGAAACGCCGCAGATACAACGATCGTCGTAGCACCAACGCGGGATTGTCGGGCAATCTCACCGTCTCTAACGTCGCGTGCATGGACACGAATACGTTCTCCCGCCGCTCACTGTTCGCATCCGGCGCAGCAGTCCTCGGATCCGCAGTACTGCTCAGTGCCGCACCCGGCCATGCTGCCGAAAACCGGCCCATCACCGAAGCCACCGGCTTCCGCACCTCCGACTCCGATGGTGGTGAGGCCTCGAATCCGGCCAACCGCCTCGGCTGCGCGCTCGGCCGTGGATTGGAGGGCTGAACCATGGCAGAACCTATCTGGATCGGCAGCCCGAACTTCAACCACGGCCGTGGAGGCTCCGGCATCGACCGCATCGTCATCCATTACATCGTCGGCACTCTCGCCGCCGCGGATGCCACCTTCAAGGACCCGGCCTCCCAGGTCAGCGCTCACTACGGCATCGGCGAAGGAGCCCTGCATCAATACGTGAACGAAGGCGACACCGCCTGGCATGCCGGCAGCTTCGCGATGAATCAGCGCAGCATCGGCGTCGAGCACTCCGCAGACCAGAACCGCGCCCCCGACGAGTTCACCTACAACACCTCGATCGCACTGTGCGCACGCATCTGCCGCGACTACGGACTCGACCCCCACGTCGCGCTCATCCCACACAGCGCCGTTGTCGCCACCTCGTGCCCGGGCACCGTCGACTTCGAGCGCATCAAGAACGCGGTCGCCGCCGCAGTCTGACGCGCCCCCGCGACCGCGGGCCCTGATCACCCTCGAATACCCCACCCATCACACCCGCATCCCCGCCCCAGCGCCCCCCCCCCCCCCCCCCCGGGTTCCGTCTCCGAGGCCCTCAGGCCTTCTGCACGGTGATGGTCCAGGAGGCCTCGCCGGTCCGGTCGAAGTGGGTCACCGGGTAGCCGTTGTCGGCTGCCCACTGCGGGATCGACTCGGTTGCCTGGGTGCAGTCGAAGTTGATGACGAGTTCGTCACCGGCCGGCAGGCCGTTCATCGCGTCCTTGGCCTCGACGAGCGGGAATGGGCAGACGAGTCCGTTGGTCTCAAGCACATGCTGCATGGTGGTCTCCTTTTCGGTATGCGGTGGCTGTCAGGTTCGATATGTGGTGGCTGTCAGGCGCTGACGCGGGCGGCCGGCGCCGAGGCGGTGGCGGGTTTGATGGTGAGCTTGGCTGCCAGCCCGGTGCCGAGCATCATGAAGATGAGCGAGACCCATCCCTGGTAGCTGAACTGGGCGGTTTCGACCATCGCGTTGCCGACAGTGCAGCCTCCGGCGATCGCAGCACCGACGCCCATGAGCACACCGCCGCCGATCGACTTGACCACGGTGGGTGCGTCGGGCACCCGCAACCGGAACTCGCCTGAGGCCTTGGCGGCGATGAACGAGCCGGTGAGGATGCCGAGGATGAGCATGACACCCCAGTCGATGAGGTCGACGTCACCGGTGGTGAGGTACTGCGCGAGGTTCGATGACGGGGTGGTGATGCCCAGACCTGCATTGCGGCCGGTGGCGGCTGAGAGCGGCCAGGCGATCGTGGCGATGATGCCGATGACCACAGCAGTGGCGAACGGGTTCCAGCGCTTCTCGGTCAGCAGGTGGGCCAGTCCGGACTTGCGCGGCGGCAGGGCAGCCAGCGGGGTCTTCGCTTTGCGCTGGTGGTGGACGACGAGTGCTGCGGCGATAGCTGCGAGCACAACGGCGAACACCCATGGGGAGAGGCCGAAGGTCGCCGGCAGGGACCCCTGCTCGAGGGTGATGCCGCGGATCCATTCGGTGAACCCGGCGGCCGGTCCTGCCTTCATGAACGCGGAGAAGAGAGCGTAGAAGATGAGGGCGAACCAGCTTCCGATGAGTCCTTCGCCGGAGCGGTAGTAGGTGCCGGTGGCGCAGCCGCCGGCGAGGATGATGGCGAACCCGAAGATGAAGCCGCCGACGATCGAGGCCAGCCACGGGAAGGGGTCGGTCTCCAGGGTGATGATGCCCAGCGTGTTGAGTGCCATGAGGCCGACGGCGTGGACGGCGATGAGCAGGATGAACGCGGAGAACCAGCGGGTGCTGCCGGCGATGAAGATGTCGCGGAAGGCTCCGGTGACGCAGAAGCGGCCACGCTGGAAGACGAAGCCCAGAACGAGGCCGACGAGAAGTCCAGTGATGATCATGGAAGTCCTTTGTGCAGAGCCGAGGCGCCGGCTGGCCTGGCATCACAGGCTGGCCGGATGTGTCCGGGCGGCGGTTCGGCAGTGGTGAGAGAGGATTCGCGTCGCAGGCACTGGATGGCGCCGCAGACAGCGCGCATCAGGCGTGCGACAGACAGCCGCAGGCGGCACAGGCAGCAGGGTTTCCTGCCCGATCAGGGCATAGGAATGCTCGTCATACCGGGGCGGCGTGGAGATATCAGGAGCAACAACCGCAGGTGCAGACGTACATCAGATCGATGACGCGGCGGGAGAACAGGTGCAGGCGGAACATCGCGCTGGCTCTCCCTTCATCCGAGAAAAGTGCGGACGTTCGCCGCACGCTGTGGTGCAGGTGATCCGCACCGTCTGCAAGGATCCGCTCGATGCGGACGATGACGACCATAGCAGAACCGATTGCCGAAGTGTCATGACTGTGTCACATATGACATCGGCACACCGGGATCTGCGCCGGCGCACAGTTGAGCAGCCCCGGCTGCGATGCGGGCGTGATGGCGGAACGGGGTCGGCTGCTATTGCATCCACATCAGTTGGACCGATCGGCAGCTGCTGCAGTCGCGCTGAAAGCCCTGGACATGGCTCGAGCATGAGGCCGACTCACGCGATCCAGACGCGTTCGGCGTCGGCTTCGATCAGGCCACTTGGATACGCTGGTCTCCCAGCACGTACTCGATAGCCAGGCCACCGCCGATTGCTTCAAGGTAGCTGCGGATCGTTCCAACCTTTGCGTTATCAAGGTCGCCACGCTCGATCTTGGAGACCTGGCGCTGCCCTACGCCGATGCGCTCCGCGAGCTGAGCCTGTGTTAGGCCAGCTTGCTCGCGCAGCTCGCGGAGCCGGTACACACGCACCTCGGCGAGCATCCGCTCCTTGTAAACGTCGACGCGCTCCCGGCCCACGGGATGCTCGGCGACAAAGTCCTTCAGTGAACGGACCGGATCAGCAGTAGCCGTCTCTACAGCCGTCACCGCCGCCTTTTCGAGCATCAAGCCGCACGTTGCGGGCCAAACGTGAGAAAGCAGAAACGCGCCCATGTCTTCTGGTGACATCCGCGCGTTTCCTGACAATCAGAGAGCCTCCTGCCGGAATCGAACCGGCGACCTTCTTATTACGAGTAAGACGCTCTGCCGACTGAGCTAAGGAGGCAACCTGGACAAGGATAGCGGCTCACTCAGTCGAGCGTCAAAAGGACATTCCGGCGCCTGCACCTGCCGGCGCGATACAGTGAAGCTGGCGGCGCGCAGCGCACACCGCTGCCCGGCAGCCCCGCCTGCCATCGCATACCGCCCACCGAGAGACGAAAGGACCTGGAGAGAACGTGGCCGTGGATATGGATCGCTTCCTGCGCGAGTTCGAGGAGCTCATCGAATGCGAGTCCCCGTCCGCGGATCCTGATGCGGTGGCCCGCAGCGCCCGTCTCGTCTCGAAGATCGGCGCCTCCCACCTCGGCAGCGCCGCCCGGCTCATCCGCATCGACAAGGCCACCCATGCACTCTGGCGCTTCGGCTCGGGCCCGCGCGAGGTGGTGCTCATCGGCCACCACGACACGGTGTGGCCGCTGGGCACGATCCGCCGGTTGCCGTTCTCCTTCATCGACGGGATCATCCGCGGCCCGGGTGCCGATGACATGAAGGGCGGAGATCTCATCATCTTCCACGCCCTCGGCCAGCTGCTGGCCCGCCGCGGCAGCCTCGACGGTGTCTCGGTGCTCATCACCGGTGATGAGGAGCTCGGTTCGATCACCTCGCGCTCACTCATCGAGGAGGAGGCGCGCGGGGCGAAGGCCGCGCTCGTCTTCGAATCCGGCGGCACCGACGGGGCAGTCAAGATCGCGCGCAAGGGTGTGGCGATCTATGAGCTCGAAGTGCGCGGCCGTGCCTCGCATGCCGGTGTCGAGCCGGAGAAGGGCATCAATGCCACCGCCGAGGTCTCAGCCCAGGTGCTCGATATCCTCACGATCGGCGATCGTTCAGCCGGCACCTCGGTGGTGCCGACCGTCATGAGCTCGGGCACGACGACGAACACGGTCCCGGCTGCCGCGAAGGTCGGCATCGACTCCCGTGCGGTGCAGATTGAGGAGCAGCGTCGCGTCGACGCCGCACTGCGCATGCTCAAGCCGAAGCACCCGGGTGCGAAGCTGCTGCTGCGCGGGGGCATCAACCGGCCGCCGTTCGAGACGAAGCACTCGATGAACCTCTACGCCCGCGCCCAGCGGATCGCCGGCAGGCTCGGGCACCCGCCGCTGCGGTCGATCGCTGTGGGCGGCGGTTCGGATGGGAACTTCACCGCCGGCATCGGTGTGCCGACCCTCGATGGGCTCGGCACGATCGGCGGCGGGTCGCATGCCGACAGCGAGCACGCGGTGGCGGCGTGGATTCCCAGGCGGGTCGAACTCGTCCGCGACCTCGTCGGCAGCCTGCTCGACGACTGAGCGCACTCAGCCTGCCGGCAGGCTCACTCGGCGAGCAGCCAGGGGTTCACGAGCCCGATGAACGCAGCTTCGACAATGAGCAGCGGAGCCATGTTCGTCGCCAGTCGCTGGCGAGCCTGAGTGAGGATGTCGATGCGGCGCAGCGTGCTCGTGGCCGTGCTGCCCTCAGCCAGTGCGCGGATGCGCTCGTCCTCGCCCTTGTTGATCCAGCCGTCGGAAAGCCCGAGCTGGCACAGCAGCACATCGCGGTACAGCGAGAGCAGCTCTAAGAACATCGAGTCGATCTCGTCGTTGCGGGCGCGGACGTTCTTGCGCTTCTGTTCCTCTTCGAGGCGGCGCACCTGGGCGCGCACGGCTGGCGGCGGGGCTTTGCCGGGTTCGACGCCGAGGGTGGTGAGCAGCTCCTCGCGTTCGGCGGCATTGCGTTCAGCGGTGCGCTCTTTGGCACGTTCGGCAGCACTGTCGACGACCCGTCCGGCCAACCTCACGGTGGTGCCCAGGGAGGTGAGCCGGGAGGGGATGTCCAGCGTGCGCTGTCGTTCGGCGGCGGCCGCCTCATTGAGTGCGAAGCGCTTGGCCCGGCCGATGTGGTTCTGTGCGGCTGCAGCGGCCCAGGCGGCCTTGTCCGGGTCGACGCCGTCGCGGGTGATGAACAGCTCGGCGATCGCCTCGGTCGGCGGGATCCGCAGGTTGACGTTGCGGCAGCGTGAGCGGATCGTCGTGAGCACATCCTGGGTGCTCGGCGCGCAAAGGATCCACACGGTTGCAGGCGGCGGTTCCTCGATCGCCTTGAGCAGGACGTTGGAGGTGCGTTCGGCCATCCGGTCGGCGTCTTCGATGATCATCACCCGCCAGGGGGCGTTGACCGGGGCGGAATGGGCCTGGGAGACGAGGTCGCGGACCTCGTCGATGGAGATGAGCGACTTCTGCGTCGACATGACGGTCATCGACTCATGGGTGCCGGCCAGCGCGCGGTGCGATTCGGAGTCGAGCTCATCACCGTGGGACGGGCTGAAGAGCGCGGCGGCGAAGGCGCGGGCGGCATTCGACCGGCCCGAGCCCGGCGGGCCGGTGATGAGCCAGGCATGGGTCATCGAGGCGGCGCCCGAGGTGTCGCCGGCGGCGATGCGGCCAGCGGCATGGGCGGCGCGGCGCAGCTGTTCGATCGCCGCGTCCTGGCCGACGAGCTCACTCCACACGCCGGTCACTGCGGGTCTCCTCGGCGTATGCCGCGCATGCGGGCTTCGCGCAGGCGCTCACGAGCCTGGCGTTCGATCTCAGCTTGGGCCTGCAGCTTCTGCCGCGAGGAGTTGTGCAGCTGTTGGCGCGGCATCACGGTCGTCTCGGCGTCACCGGGATCCGGCTCGGCTCCCGCCTGGGGTGTCAGCACGGTCGTGGCCAAGTCATCGTCGTCTTCGCCGGCCGCGTGGCTGCCGTTTCCGCTGCTGGCTGAGGGCAGGACGGTGGTGGCGTCCTCGTCGGACGCTGGCGCGTCAGCTTCGGGTGCGGCGGGTGCAGGCTGCTGCGTATCTGCCGACTGCTGTCCGCTGGCCGGCGGCTGACTGACTGTCGGGGGCTGGGGGCGGATGCCCTGGGCTGTCAGCGTGCGGTCGACGGCTGCGGCGATGTCGGCGGCGACGGCGTCGGGGTCACGGTCGGCGTCGATGACGACGTAGCGCTGCGGTTCGCGGGCGGCCATGTCGAGGAAGGCCTGCCGGACGCGCGAGTGGAACTCAAGACCGGCCTGGTCGAGATGGTTGGCGCCGCCGCGGGATTCGGTGCGGGCATTCGCTGTCGCCGGTTCCATGTCGAGGATGATCGTCAGGTGCGGGATGAGCCCGGTCGTCGCCCAGCGTGAGATCGCCCCGACCTCAGCGACTGAGAGCTGCCGGCCGGCTGACTGGTAGGCCAGTGAGGAGTCGATGTAGCGGTCGGTCATGACGACGCCGCCGTTGGCGAGCCACGGGTCGACCCGGTCGGCGATGTGGTGGGCACGATCGGCTGCGAAGAGCAGTGCTTCGGCGCGTTGGGCCACTCCCCTGCCGCCCAGCAGCACCTCGCGGATCCGCTGGCCGGCCTCGGTGCCGCCGGGTTCGCGGGTGGTGTGGATGTCGGCGAAGCCGCGGGCTGCCAGATGCTCGCCGAGCTTGCGGATCTGAGTGGTCTTACCGACCCCGTCGCCGCCTTCGAAAGCGATGAACAGGCCGCGCTCGGGCAGCCTGCGCGCGGCATCGACGGCACCCGGCTGGGAGCCGGCCACCGCCTCGGGCCCGGCGACCGGCTCCTCGGGAGCGGAGCGGGTGACGGGTGCGCGGAAGGCGTGGACGAGGTCGACGCCGAGGCCGCGGACGCCGAGCGGGGAGAACGTCATGATCGCGATGATGCCGGCGGCGATGGTGAGCAGGCCGGGGATGATGTAGGCGACCTCGGTGGTGGTGATCTCCCAGACCATGAAGTCGGTGACCGGCACGTTGAGCGCGGTGCCGAGCCAGGTGAGCAGCAGGGCGACGAAGGCGCCGATGCCGAAGCCGATGCGGCGGGAGAACGCGTACGGCTGGGCGCGCACGCCGATGCCGACGACGAAGGCCGCGGCACCGGAGAGGATCGCCATGCCCGAGAGCTCCTTGAGTGCGCCGATGAGGACGAGGAGCACACCGGCGATGAGCACGGCGAAGGAGGTCAGGCGCGGGCGGGTCATGCCGGGTGCGAAGGTCGGGCCGGCTTCGAAGCCGGCGGCCCAGCCGACGAGGGCGGCGCACAGGATCGCGTAGGTGCCGGCTTGGCCGAAGTTGAGGTCGGCGACGACGATCTGGGGCAGGGCGACGATGACGCCGAGTGCCCCGAAGAGGACGTAGCAGGCCCAGGGGCGGGCGATCTCGGCTTCGCCGCGGCCGCGGTGCTGGGCGGGGAACGCGCCGGTGGTCTGGTCAACGGAGTCGGCGGTGACCGGCAGGAGAAAGGAGGCGATCGCCGAGGCGAGCATGACGATGAAGGCCAGCAGCAGCAGCCAGCGCTGGGCGGGCACGCCAGCGGAGACACCCGAGGCGATCTGGGCGATGTAGGTGACGAACAGGCCGAGGCCGGCGGCCACGCCGACCGAGCGCCACGGCTTGCGGTGCACACCCGGGGCCTGGCGGACGAGCAGAGCGACCATGACGGCCAGCAGCAGGCCGGTGAGCCAAGCGAGCCAGACGGAGGGGAAGAGGAAGAGGAACAGACCCGAGACGCCGGCCGCGGCTGCTGAGGAGGACAACACCCGGCCGCCGGTGGTCGACAGGCGTGAGCCGAGCAGCGAGGTCGGCAGGAACAGGCCGGCTGCGGCTACGACGAGGAGGACGGTGAGGGCGATCGCGCCATGGCGGACACTGAATTCGCCGACCTCCCAGACGGGCTGGACGCTGTGCAGGTCGGCCGGCAGGCCGGTGTCGAAGAACCCCATGATGCCGGCGAGGCCGAAGGCGATCGCGCCGGTGGTCAGCAGCAGCAGCCAGGCGCCGACTTCGAGCCCAAGCGGGACGAGCGGGGCGAGCGGATGCCGTCTGGGTGCCGCTGGTGCGGCTGCGGACGCGCCGCTCGGGGGCTTCGGAGTTGTCATCACATCTCCACGATACTCATCGGCTCGGACATCGACGACGTCAGCCTACGAGGCGCACCTGTCCGCTTGCTGGACGCAGTGGTGAACACCGCCAGCCGGTGCGGAATTCGGCTGCGGGCGAGGTCTCGTGCGGCCGCGGTTATCCTGTCTAGGTGACCGACACCGACTCCCGTGACGAGGCCAACCGGCCTGCCGATTCCGCCGAGCCTGCTGGGGCCTCTGCTGCGGCTGCTCCCCTGACTGAAGGCCAGACCGCGCCTGAGAGCGTCCGGCTGCACCGCCTCGGACGCGGGGCCGATGACCCAGTCGATGCGCTCTCCCTGGCCCGAGTGCTGCTCGATGAGGTGCGGGCCGGGCAGCGGCCGGGTGTGCTGCGGATCTATCGGCCGGAGCCGACAGTCGCCTTCGGTGCCCGCGACCGGTTCCTGCCCGGCTTTTCCGCCGCCGTCGAGGCGGCGCGTGCTCACGGGTTCACTCCGGTGCTGCGCTCCTTGGGCGGGCGCGTGGCCCCGTATCACCGCGGCAGCCTCGTCATCGATCACATCGAACCGGCCTCGACGCTGCTGTCAGGCACGCAGGGCCGGTTCACGGACTTCGGGGCGATGTACGCCCAGGTGCTGCGCTCGCTCGGAATCGACGCGCGCCTCGGCGAGATCCCGGGTGAGTACTGCCCCGGTGAGCACAGCGTCAATGTCGCAGGGAGGATCAAGGCGATCGGCACGGCACAGCGGGTGACGGCGGCCGGGTGGCTGTTCTCGTCGTCGATCGTCGTGACCGATCCGGATCCGATCCGCGCAGTCCTCACCGACGTCGAGGCGGCCCTGGGCGTCGAGTGGGATCCGTCCACCGGCGGGTCGATCAGCGAGGTGCATCCCGAGGTGACGGTCGAGGCGGTCGCCGGGGCCTTCGATGCCGCCTATGGCACCGCCTACGAGGTAGTGGCCGGACAGATCGATGTCACGACGCTGGCCGCAGCTGCTGAGTACCGGGGCAAACACGAGCTGTGAGCAGCTGAAGCGCCGCAGCAGCGACACCGCTGAAGCGCCGCGGCAACGGCTGAGCCCCGCCAGCCGGTGCGGCTGACGGGGCTCTGCGCTCGCTCAGATCAGGGCGTCTTCGGCGTGGCCGTAGACGTCTTCTTCGCAGCCGTGGTCTTCTTCGCAGCGGTCGTGCGCGCGGTCGTCGACTTCTTCGCAGTCGTCTTCTTGGCCGGCGTCTTCTTGGCGGTCGTGCGCTTCTTCGCCGGCCCCTTCGCCCGCTTCTCTGCAAGCAGCTGGAAGGCCCGCTCGGCGGTGATCGAGTCGACGGCATCGTCCTTGCGCAGGGTCGCATTCGTCGTCCCGTCGGTGACGTAGGGGCCGAAGCGGCCGTCCTTGAGCACAACCGGCTTCTTCGACTCCGGGTCCTCGCCGAACTCCTTAAGCGGGGCGGCCGCAGCACGGCGGCCGCGCTGCTTGGGCTGGGCGTAGATCGCCAGCGCCTCCTCGAGGGTGATGGAGAAGATTTGCTCCTCTGTCTCCAGCGAACGCGAATCGCTGCCCTTCTTCAGGTAGGGACCGTATCGGCCGTTCTGCGCGGTGATGACCTCGCCCTCAGCGTCGGCACCCACCTCGCGCGGCAGGCTCAGCAGCTTCAGTGCCGTTGCCAGGTCGACCGTGGCCGGGTCCATCGACTTGAACAGCGAGGCCGTGCGCGGTTTGGGCTTCTTGGCCCCGCGCTTGGGCTTCTCCTCCGGTTCAGGCAGGATCTCGGTGACATACGGGCCGAACCGGCCGGACTTCGCCACGATCGTGTGGCCGGTCTCCGGGTCGACGCCGAGCTCGCGGTCGCCCTGTCCCTGTTCAGCGATGAGCTCACGGGCCTTCTCAGCAGTCAGCTCATCGGGGGCCAGGTCATCGGGCACGGAGACGCGGATCGGCGCCGGCTCCCCAGACTCCCCCTCACCCTTGGCAGCAGCCTTCGCACCGGCCTGCTCGGATGCAGCCTTCGCCCCAGCCCCTGCAGCCGCCTCCGGCGAGACCTCCAGATACGGTCCGTACCGGCCGACCCTGAGCACGATGCCCTCGGCGATGTCGATCGAGTTGATCGCCCGCGCATCGATGTCGCCTAGGTCGTCGACTGTCGGCTTGAGACCGTTGTGGTCAGCCCCTGTGCCGAAGTAGAACTCGCTGAGCCACTGGCTGCGCTCCTTGGCGCCGCCGGCGATCGCGTCGAGGTCGGCTTCGAGAGCTGCAGTGAACTGGTAGTCAACAAGCCCTCCGAAGTGCTCTTCGAGCAGCCGGACGACGGAGAACGCCAGCCAGCTGGGCACCAGCGCACTGCCGCGTTCGGTGACGTAGCCGCGGTCCTGGATCGTTGAGATGATCGCCGCGTACGTCGAGGGCCGGCCGATGCCGAGCTCTTCGAGCTGCTTGACGAGGCTGGCCTCGGTGTAGCGCGGCGGCGGTGCGGTCGTGTGGCCGTCGGCCTCGGCGCGGGCGACGGAGATCGCCTGGCCTTCGGTGACCTCCGGCAGCCGGCCGCCCTCCTTGGCGGCGTAACGTTCGGCGTCACGGCCCTCCTCGTAGGCGGCGAGGAAGCCGCGAAAGGTGATGACCGTGCCCGAGGCGGTGAAGCCCGCCGTCCTGTCCTCACCGAGGTCAGCGGTGATCCGCATGGTCGCGGTCTTGCCCTTCGCGTCGGCCATCTGGCTGGCGACGGTGCGCTTCCAGATGAGGTCGTAGAGCCGGAACTCATCTCCAGAGAGCTTCCCGGAGACCTGGGCCGGGGTGCGGAAGGAGTCACCAGCCGGTCGGATCGCCTCGTGAGCCTCCTGCGCGGACTTCTGCTTCTGCGCGTACACCCGGGCCGACTCCGGGACGTATTCGGGGCCGTAGAGTTCGGCGATCTGATTCCGGGCGGCGGTCACCGCCTGGGTTGAGAGCGCCGAGGAGTCGGTTCGCATGTAGGTGATGTAGCCGTTCTCGTACAGCGACTGTGCGGTGCGCATCGCCTGCCGGGCGGTCATCCGCAGCTTGCGGCCGGCCTCCTGCTGCAGCGTCGAGGTGGTGAACGGCGCGGCCGGGCGGCGCGAGTACGGCTTGGTCTCCAGCGCGGTGACGCTCAGGCTGTCCTTCGCCGAGGTGGTGAGCTGGCCGGCGAGTTCGGTCGCCATGTCCTCGGTGAGGACGACGACCTCGGAGGCGGCCTTCTTCTTCAGCTGTCCAGCGTCGTCGAAGTCGCGGCCGCCGGCGACCCGCTGGCCGTGATACGTCGCCAGCCGGGCAGCGAACTCGGCACCCGAGCCGGGCACAGCCAGGTCGATGTCGAGGTCCCAATAGTGGGCAGGCACGAAGGCCATCCGCTCGCGTTCGCGTTCGACGACGAGCCGGGTGGCCACCGACTGCACGCGGCCGGCCGACAGGCCGGCGCGGACCTTGCGCCACAGCACCGGGGAGACCTCGTAGCCGTAGAGGCGGTCGAGGATCCGGCGGGTCTCCTGCGCGTCAACGAGTGAGTAGTCGAGTTCGCGGGTGTTCTCCAGAGCACGCGCGATCGCCTCAGGGGTGATCTCGTGGAAGACCATCCGCTTGACCGGGATCTTGGGCTTGAGCACTTCGAGCAGGTGCCAGGCGATCGCCTCGCCCTCCCGGTCCTCATCTGTTGCCAGGTAGAGTTCGTCGGCGTCCTTGAGCAGGCGTTTGAGCTCGGTGACCTTCTTCTTCTTGTCCGGGGCGACCCGGTAGTACGGCTCGAAGTCGGAGTCGACGTCGACGGCGAATTTGCCGAAGGGGCCCTTCTTCATATCCGCAGGCAGCTCCGAGCGCTGCGGCAGGTCTCGGATATGGCCCACCGAGGCTTCGACGTCGTAGTCGTCCCCGAGGTAGCCCACGATGGTGCGGGCTTTGGTCGGAGACTCGACGATGACGAGCCGGCGCGGCTGAGAAGCCGTTTGTGCCACGAGGTTCCCTTTCGACGGAATGTGCGCGGAGCGACGGGCGGCACCGCAGCGGCCGGACGGTCCTGACTGGCCGCACGGTGGCTTACACCTTACAGAACTTAGCATCCGCCGCTCACGGCGACCCTCAGCGCGTGTTCAACTCTCCAGCGCCGGAATCGAGGACGGGGAAGAGGAATCCGTCGGCCAGCAGCTGGCGGACCTGCCCGGTCAGCTGGGTGCGCAGGGCAGCCGGGTCGGCCTCAAGCAGCTGGGCGAGCGCATCGCTGATCGCACCGAGGCTCAGGCTGCCGTCGCTGACGCCCAGCAGTCCGGCCAGGGCGGTGTCGGCGGTGATGGTGCGCCCGAATCCGGTGCCCTGCTCATAGGTGATGGTGTGCGGTTCGTCCTCGCCGGGAGTGTGGTGGCGGTGCTCGACGAGGTCCTGGCCGCGGATGAACGCGGTGCGCTTCAGTTCGGCGTCGCCGGTGCCGGCGAGCCATTCGAGGACGGCCAGCCGCGTGTCGAGCACGGCGGCCAGTGTGGCGGTGTCACCGGCGAGCGGCCCGGTCTCCCGGAGATGGTGCAGCGCCCGTTGCGAAGGTGTGGGTGCCCGGTGCGAAGGTGTGGGTGCCCGGTGCAGGCGGATCCACCCGAATCCGATGCGCGCGACCCCACGGGCGCCGAAGTCGTGCAGCCACGCACTCGTGTCGGCCTGCCACCGGCCGCTCATCCGGGTCACCCCGCCGTCACGGATCCACGTTTCGGCGTAGGCGACCGGGTCGAGGTGCTCGCGTTCGACGAGCAGCATCGAGGTTTCGGCCGCCGGGCTGCCCGGCGTGCTCAGCTCCTCCATCCAGCGGATCGGTGCCGGCACCTCGGCCGGCGCCTCGGTCGGCACCTCGGTCACCACCGCCTCGGGCGCGGTGAGCCCGCCGGACGGCTTGCCGGGTGCGCTGTGCTTGCCGGCGGCGTGGTACTCCCAGTTGCCCAGCAGCACCGCGCTGCCGTCGGGGCGCAGCCGTTCGGGGATGCCGGCGATGAGCCCGGCCATGATCGCATCACCCGGCTGGCCGCCGTCGCGGTATTCGAAGGTCTGGGTCTCGCCCTGCGGGGTGATGACGAACGGCGGGTTGGCCACGAGCAGGTCGACCGGTTCGTCGATCGGCGTGAGCATGTCGCCTGCCCGGAATTCGATCGACTCGATGCCGTTGAGCCCGGCGTTGAGCTCGGCGATGGCGAGCGCCCGGGTGGAGATGTCGGTGGCGATGACGCGGGCGCTGTGGGCGGCGAGCAGCAGCGCCTGGATGCCGCAGCCGGTGCCGATGTCGCAGGCCAGCTCGACGGGCATGCGCGGGGTGACCGCCGCCAGCGTCCGGCCTGCTCCCCCGAGCCCGAGGACGTGGTCGCCTGCCAGCGGTTCGTCGCGGGTCAGGGTGCCCCAGTCGGCGGCGATGAGCAGCCCGTCGAAGGTTGCGATCGTCAGCGCCGCACGCACCTGGTCCTCGGTTCCGTCACCTGCGCCGTCGCTGCCGGTTGTCTCGCCGGCGTCGATGAGCCAGCCGTCTGCCCGCAGCGCGGCGAACAGCTCAGGCCCGCACGCCTCGGCGACGGAACCGGCGTCCACGGCCTGGTCGAGGACGAAGAGCAAAGCGAGCGCCGCCTCGGGCGCGGGGATCTCACCGGCCGCCACGCGGGCCCGGGTCTGCACAATCGCAGGCGCGGCGTTCGAGCGCTCGATGGCCGCCTGCGCGTGGGTGTCCCACAGCGGCGCGGCTTCCGGGCTGAACGGGAAGGAGCGCTTGAGCAGGTCGGCGAGCGGGCGCAGGGTGGTCTCGTCGGCGGTCGGAACCGGGACCGAGGCGGTGGTGGGCGAGGTGTTCACGTGTCCCACTGTACGAAACCGGTTCGGTGCGGTGGTGTCCTGGCCGGGTGGGACAATGGGGCCTATGGCTCAGCGGCAGGATGCGGCGCCGGCACGGCGGCTGCTCGACCTGGTCGGCGGGTTCGGTCAGCGTGAGGACCGGATCCGCCATGTCGAGACCCTGCCGGCGCGTCAGGCCGAATACGCCGACTGGCCGGACTGGGTGTCCGCCGAGGTGGTTGCGGCCTGGCAGTCACTCGGGGTCGAGCGTCCGTGGACGCATCAGGCGGCCGCTGCCCAGGCGGCCCATGCCGGTGAGGACACGGTCATCTCGACGGGGACGGCTTCAGGCAAGTCGCTCGGGTTCCTGCTGCCGGTCCTGGAGGCGTTCGCTGCGACGAAGGATGCGGTGCCGCGGCAGCAGGCGACGGCAATCTATCTGTCGCCGACGAAGGCACTGGCCCACGATCAGATGGAGAAGGTCAGCCAGCTTGTGCTGGCCGGGCTGCGGCCGGCGGCCTATGACGGGGATGTCTCGCAGGCGCAGAAGGACTGGGCCCGCGCCCACGCCAACCTCATCTACACGAATCCGGACATGCTGCATCGCACGGTCCTGCCGCAGCATGCCCGCTTCGCCCGCTGGCTGCGGAATCTGCGGTTCATCATCGTCGATGAAGCCCACCGGTACCGCGGAGTGTTCGGCTCGCATGTCGCGCTCGTGCTGCGCCGGCTGCTGCGCGTCGCCGCCCACTATGGGGCGGCGCCTGTGGTGATCGGGGCGTCAGCGACGATGGCCGACCCGGCCACCGCCTTCGCCCGGCTCACCGGCCGGGAATGCACGGCCGTCACCGAGGACGGGTCGCCGCGGGCGGCCGGTCACTTCGTGCTGTGGGAGCCGCCGCTCATCCCGAACGCCACCGGGGATCCGGATGCCGATGTCTTCGATGCCCTCGGCGTCGATGATCCGCTCGGCATCGGTGTCGGCTCGGATGGGGATGATCCGCTGGGTCTCGGGGCTGAGGCCGGGGATCCGCTCGGGGTGCTCACCGATGGTCCGCAGCGCCGGTCGACGATCGCCGAGTCGGCTGATCTGCTCGCCGATGCGGTGTGCTCAGACTTCTCCGCCATCGCCTTCATCGCCTCCCGCCGCGGCACCGAAGCCCTGGCCGAGGCGACCCGCTCGGCGGTCTCACGGTCGTTCCCGGAGCTCACCCGAACAGTCGCGGCCTACCGCGGCGGCTACCTTCCCGAGGAGCGCAGGCTGCTGGAGACCGGGCTGCGCAACGGCCGGCTGCGGGCGGTGGCCTCGACGAATGCCCTCGAGCTCGGCATCGACATCGCCGGCCTCGATCTCGTCGTCATGGCCGGCTGGCCAGGCACCCTGGCCTCGCTGTGGCAGCAGGCCGGACGCGCCGGGCGCGCCGGTTCGGAATGGCTGGCCGTGCTCATCGCGCGCGACGACCCGCTCGACACCTATGTCGTCAACCATCCGGAGTCGGTGTTCGGCTCACCGGTCGACGGCGGAGTCATCGACCCGTCGAACCCGTACGTGCTCGGCGGGCACCTGTGTGCCGCTGCTGCCGAACGACCCCTGACCGAGGACGACTTCGCACTCTTCGGCGAGGCTGCGGAGAAGACGGTCGCGCAGCTGGCGGCGGCGAACCTGCTGCGCCGCAGGCCGACCGGCTGGTATTGGACGAAGCGCGAACCGGCGGCAGCGCTGACCGACATCCGCGGCGGAGGCGGTGGCATCGTGCGCTTTGTCGACGCCGCCACCGGCACGGTGCTCGGCACCGTCGACGATGCCGGAGCGCTGCGCCAGTCCCACCCCGGGGCTGTGTATGTCCACCAGGGTCAGACGTTCGTCGTCACCGACCTGGATCTTGACGAGCGGGTTGCTCTCGTCGAACCGCGCACCGTCGACTACACGACCCAGCCGAAGTCCGTCACCGAGATCAGCATCGAATCGGTCACCGACTCTCGCCCACTGCCTTCAGGCGGGCACGTCCACCTGGGCATGGTCGAGGTCCTCGACCAGGTCACCGGGTATCAGATCCGGCAGAACGGCACCGGCGTCGTGCTTTCCGAGCACGCCCTCGACCTGCCCGAACGGACCCTGCGCACCTCGGCTGTGTGGTGGACGGTGTCCGAGTCGCTGGTCGAGGATGCCGAGATCGTGACACCGGATCTGCCCGGTGCCGTCCATGCAGCCGAACACGCCTCGATCGGCCTGCTGCCGCTGTTCGCCGGCTGCGACCGGTGGGACATCGGCGGTGTCTCAACCGACCGCCACGCTGATACCGGGAAGACGACGGTGTTCGTCTACGACGGACAGCCCGGCGGTGCCGGATTCGCCGAACGCGGCTTCCGCGCCTTCGATGAATGGCAGACCGCAACACTGGTGGCGATCGAGGCATGCGAGTGCCTCACCGGCTGCCCGTCATGCGTGCAGTCGCCGAAGTGCGGCAACGGCAACAACCCGCTCGACAAGGACGCTGCCGCGCGGATCCTCACTGCCCTGCTGCGCGGGATCTAGCGTTCTCACGGAGCGCTCTCACGGACCTCCGGAGCTGCCGGCGACGGCCTTGACTTTGATGGCCGGTAACGGGGCCGGCAGGGGTGCGCTCACGGTGACGGTCGCCGCACCGAGATCGGAGCGGGCGATGCACTCGGTGACCTTGAGGTCGGCTTTCGCCGCTGTGGCAGCAGCGACCTCGCATGGATCACCCGGTGCGATGCCGCGGGCGGCATCAGCGGCGGCGAGTGCTGCCAGGTCAGCGGTTCCAGCGGCCTGGGCGTGGATGAGGAAGGCTTTGCCGCCCAGCGCGAGTCCTGCCACGAGTGCGAAGGCTGCCGCTGCGATCATCATCGCCGCAACACTCGTCGACCCGGCATCAGAGCGGAGCAGGGTTGTGGCTGACCGGCTCATCAGCTGCCTTCCGTCCTGGCGGTTGCTGACGACTCGACTCGTTTGAGGATCATGCTCACCGGTTGCGGCAGGCCGATGACGACGGCGACCTCGGTGTATCCGCCCTCGGTCCTGATCGTTGCCTTCGATCCAGCACCGGCGCGTTTCTCGGCTTCGGCGACGACGGTGTGCTGCGGTTCCCCACGCGCTGCCTCGCGAGCGGCGGCCCGAGCGGCGTCGTAGGCGCGCAGCTGGGTCATCCCGACGGTGGCCGCGCCTGCGAAGAGCGCCAGCAGCAGCACTAGGGCCGGCAGCACCATGGCGAACTCCGCGGTCGCCGCTCCCTGGTCACAGGTGATCCGCCGACGGCGCTCTTCGCAGACTGGCCTGGTCATGTCAGCCGCCGAGCCCGAACGCCGAGCTGATGACGCCGGTGACGAGCTCGAGCAGCGTGTCGCTCTTGAGCAGTGTCACGAGCAGCGCCGCCAGCCCGCAGGCTGCCAGTGTGGTGATCGCGTATTCGGCAGTCGTTGCGCCTTCATCGGAGCTGATGTGCTGGGTGAGCAGGCGGGTCGGCCCCGCACCTGCCTTCTGCTGGTTCGGACTGCGTGCCGGTGCTGTGCGGTCTCGTGTCGTGTCCATGGTGTCTCCTCACTGTGTGCCATTGCGGACTCCAGCTGCACTGCCCACGGGCTGGATGCCTGGGGCGGCGAGCTGATCCCAGCCTCCGGTGACCGGCCGGCTGCCTCCAGACACGGCACCGCAGGTGTGGATGCCCGAGGTGCGTCCACATCCGGGTGCACACACGCAAGACCGTGATCCACAGCCGTTTTCACTGGAACACCCCAGCCATATCGGAGACCAATGTGATGACGACTGGGACGATGCCGAGCAGGATGAAGGCCGGCAGGATACACACGCCCAATGGGATGACGAGGGTGACCCCGAGTCGTGCAGCGGCCAGCTGCCGGCGGCGATGCTCACTGCGGCGCAGATCGGCCGACAATCCGCGCAGCAGCGGGGCGAGCGCAACGCCGGTGCGGCGGCTGAAGTCGATGAGAGAGACCACCGGGCGCAGACGCTCATCGATGTCGGGCAGCTGTGAGACGACCGGCCCGGGCGCACCGTCACCCGTCACTCCGTCCGCCCCGTGCGTTGCAGAATGCGCGTGTCCGGCCTGTCTGCTTTCGGTCGACTGCCCGAGGGCGATCGCGTGGCCGAGCCGGCCGAGCCCGCTGCGGTCATCGGCGGCCTGCGCGGCCAGGATGAGCGCCCGCTCCGCGGTCAGGCCGCTCTGCAGGCAGATCGCCACCAGCTCCAGGTCGAAGGCCAGCCGGTCAACCGGCGAGTCACTCACACCCGGCCCGGCACTCGAGGGCGCCTCCCGGCTGTCGGATCCACCGCCTCGGGCGCGGGGATGAGCACGGCTGCCGCTCAGCCGGGTGAGCCGGCCGGTTGTTCCCGGGTCGAAGAGCACGAAGGCGGCCGCGACGAGCACACCGATGACGGCGATGACGAGCCCGCTCACTGCGCTCTCCTGAGCATCGCGCGCATCCAGGCGCGACCGGCCAGCAGCAGTGCGATGCCGCCGCCGAGGCTGAGCGCTCCAGGCACGGTGAGCGCCAGCCGCAGCGGGTTGGCGCCGATGAACGCGCCGAGGCCGAGGGAGAACACCGGCAGCCAGGTGAGCACGCGCACCGTCGACTGCGGGCCAGCTAGCGCGACGGCGCGTTCGCGGGCGGCGTCGGCCTTCTCACGGCAGGAGGTGGCGTAGCGGGCGAGCATGTCGGCAGCCGGTGCACCAGCGGTCTCGGCGACGAACCAGACGGCGGCCATCCCGTCGAAGATGTCGTGCTGGGCAGTCGGCAGCTGTCCGGCATGCCGGCGGATCGCCTCGTGCGGGCGCTCCCCCAGCCGCAGCGAACGCGACATGCGGCCGAGCACCTCGGCGCTGTGCGGGTCGTCGCTGAGCTCACCGAGCTGGCTCATGATCGCCTCCGGCGGCATGCCCACGCGCAGCAGCTCGGCGGCTCGGTCGATCATCGCGATCGCTGCGGACTCATCGTCCGAGCCCGAGGCGGTGGCCGCCTGCCGGCGCCAGCGGGCGAACAGCCGCGGTCGGCTTGGCGACTGGTCGGCTCCGGCCCGGGTTGGCAGCAGCTGGGTGAGCCGGCTGGCTGCCGTGTCGGCGCTCAGCAGCCACCAGCCGGTGGCTGCCAGCCCTCCGATGAGTGCGATGACGACGGCGGTCATCGGTGCAGTCCGGTGATGCCGCTGCGCTCGGCGAGCAGGGTGGTGAGCATGTCGAGGCCGGTGGCGTCGAAGCCGGTGCCCGCGTGCCAGACCGGGTGCATGATGATCCGGCCATCAGGTTCGGCGCGTGGCACGCTCAGCTCGCTCACCTGCCGCGATGCCCCCGCACCTGTTCCTGGCTCCTCCGCTTCGCCGGGGCGCAGCCGGCGGATGTGGATGACGACGTCAATGGCGCTGGCGACCTGGGAGCGCACGGCTGCCGGGGTCATGCCGGCCAGCGCACCGAGCGCCTCCAGCCGGGCCGGGACCGCATCGCCGGTGTTGGCGTGGATCGTCGCGCACCCGCCTTCGTGTCCGGTGTTGAGCGCGGTGAGCATGTCACGGACTTCAGCCCCACGGCACTCTCCGACCACGAGGCGGTCCGGGCGCATTCGCAGCGCGTTGCGCACCAGGTCCGTCAGCGACACGGTCCCGGCGCCTTCGACATTGGACTGGCGGGCCGAGAGCTGCACGACGTGCGGGTGGTCGAGGCTGAGTTCGCGGGAGTCCTCGACGATGACGAGTCGCTGGTCGGCTGCCGATTCGGCCAGCAGAGCCCCGAGCAGCGCAGTCTTGCCCGATCCGGTGCCGCCGGAGATGAGGAAGTTGGCCCGGCGGGCCAGTATCTGGTGCAGCAGTTCGGCGATGGCGGCTGGCACCGCGCCGGTGTCGATGAGCTCAGCGAGGGTGAATCCGCGCGGGCGCGGGATGCGAAACGACATGATCGTGTGCTCTCCGGACAGCGGTGGGATGACGGCGTTGAGCCGCACCCCGTCGGGCAACTGCACATCGACGAGCGGAGTCGAGTCGTCCAATCGCCTGCCGCCGAGAGCGGCCAGCCTCACGGCCAGGGTGCGCACATCGGGTTCCCCGCCGAGTGAGAGACGCACCCGCATCAGACCCGCGCCCCGGTCGACCCAGATGTCGCGGGGCCCGTTGACGAACACGTCGGTGACCCCGGGTTCGTCGAGCAGCGGCTGCAGCGGGCCGGCCCCGGCCAGCTGCGCGGAGATCCGGGCGACAAGTTCGAGCAGGGCTGCCGAGCCGAGCACCCGCCCGGTGCGCTGGACTGCCGTCGCCACTGCCGAGGCGGTGATCGGGCCGGGATGATCGAGCAGGTGAGCGCGCACATCGTTGATGAGTCCGGGTTCGAGCCACTCACTCATCGGCCACCTGCGCTGGCGTAGTGCGGTGAGTCTGTGAGGATCCCGTCGAGCACTTCGGCGGCGAACCGCTTGAGACGGGTGCGCGCATAGGGGATGCCCTCCCCACGGTCGACCTGGGCGGCGAGCGACGGGTCGTCGCGGTAGCTGCCGAGCAGTTCGAGTCCGATGCTCTCGGCTACGAGGGCAGGGTCGAGACCCTGCCGATCGACTGCGCGGACGGCTAGGCCGACGGCCGGGTGGACGGCGCGCAGTCGGCTGGCCACGCAGGAGGCGGCGATGACTGCGCGCACCCGGGCGGGAGTGACGAGTACGAGGTGGTGGCAGCTGGAGGCCCATTCGACTGGGGCATGCCGGGGCAGGTCGACGATGACGAGGTTGAATGCCTGCTGGGCTGCGGTGATGACGGCGTCGAAGACGTCCCCGGAGAGATCGGCGTGGGTCTCGCGATCCCAGGACAGCACGGAGAGTCCCTCGCTGCGCGGCAGTGCTTGCGGCAGGGTTGAGGGCCTCAGCCGTCCCCGCGATGTCGTCAGCGCCGGCCACCTGAGCCCGTCGATGTTCTCGTAGCCGAGCACAAGGTCGACACCCCCGCCGAGTGGGTCGGCGTCGAGCAGCACTGTCTCGACCGCCTCGGTCGCGGCGTGGCGGGCGAGCGCACACGCGAGCACCGAGGCGCCGGCTCCTCCCGAACCTGCGACGACACCGATCGTGGTGGCTGGGCTGCCGGGCGGTTCGACGGCGTGGATCATCCGCTGGGTGAGCCATTCGGCGGCTGCTGGCAGCACGGCGACGGTGTCGGTGCCGAGCCGGGCGGCCTGCTGCCACACCTCGGCGGCGTGGTCGACGGCGATGAGCACCGTTGGGGCGGACAGTGCCGGCAGCGGGTCGGTGACGTCTTCGCCGAGGAGGACGAGCACGGCGTCCTGCCAGCCGCCGGAGTGCGGGGCCAGCACGTCGAGACGGATGCCGATGCCGTCGGCGAGTGCGGCGCACTGTTCGGCGAGGCTGGTCAGCTGGGTGACGAGCGCGATGCGGGACATGCCCTCAGGCTCACCCGAATCCACTCTCCCCTAGGCGGGGGCCGCCTCGGCTGTGGATAGCAGCGGCTGCGCCTGCCGCTTGTGACCGTAGGTCACCTGCGTCCACACCTGTCAGCGTTGCTGCTGGTCAGCGCGCCCATTTGTGCGACTGACCGGTGAAAGTCGCATCCGCCTCGCCCACTTCCCCGCTGGCAACCGCGCACCCATCCACAGCTTCTGCGCACGCGTCGCGGTGCACTCACCGCCTTGCACACACGACTGCGCGCCCTGGTCCACATCGGTGATGCGGATCAGGGCGCGCAGTGTTCTTCAGGGTTCCGGCGGGTCAGCCGCGCTGGATGCCCTCCAGGTTGCGCAGCAGTCCCTCCTGCCCGGTGGCGTCCCGGACGGTGAAGGTGGTGCCGTTGTCCGACAGCGCCAGGAACCATTCACCGGGGGTGACGGTGAACAGCGGCCGGCCGGTGCTCGGGTCGATCGCCTCGCGCGGCTCCGGGACGGCGAACCAGAACGGCTGGGCCTGACCCGAGGGCACGGCTTCGGCCGATTCGCCGGTGTAGGTCGTCGACTCTGTCGCCGGGCTCCACGCCTGGGTCGGCTGGTCGAGCGTCGCATCGGCGCCGGGTGCCTGCGCGTCGGCGCCGGGGGTCCAGGCCTGAGTCGGCTGATCGAGCGACGGATCGCTGGCGACTGGCTCACCTGCAGCCACCGTCTGGTCGCTGTCGGCGAGCTCACTGGCGGCCGTGCTGCCAGAACTGGTCGGCGCTGCCGCGCCCGAGCTGTCGCGCTCGTAGGCCCGGAACCACTGGGTCGGCTCGTTCGGGTCATCGCTGGCCTGCTGCTCACCGCGCACGCGCGCCTCCCGGCGGGTGGCCGGCTGGTCGGCTGCCGGTTCGCTTGCCGCCGGTGCCGAGGAGTCGGCGACCGGGGTCTCGGCGACCGTGTCCGCACCCGAGGTGTCGGCAGCCTTGGCGCCGAAGCCGCTGGCCTCGGCCAACTGGCTGTCGGCATCGTCTGCTGCAGTGCGCTCGGTCTCGGTCGGATCAGCAGCATCAACCGGATCCGCAGCTACTGCGGTTTCATCCTCGGCGTCTGCAGCGGTGCGCTCGGTTTCGGTCGGATCCGCGGTCTCAGCAGGTGCGTCACTTACGGACTCGGCCGGTTCCTCGCTGACCGCCGCAGCAGGGGCGTCGCTGACGGAGTCGGCGACGACGGTGCGATCAGCATCGTGGACGTCGGCACCTGCAAGGCCGTCTGCAGCTGCGTCGTCGCTGCTGCGCTCGGCTGCCGGTTCAGCAGCTGCGTTATCGCTGAAGTCTGCGCTGTGCGTCCGGCCGCCGGCCATAAACGCCTGGGTCGGCTCACTCTGCGCGTGCTCGGGAGCGTCAGCGGTGTGGCTGCCGAGGTAGGCCTGGCCATCGTCGGAGATCTGCTGCTGACGGGGCTCCTCACCTGCCGCGAAGTCACCGGCCTGCGCGTCGTTGTCATCGGCGTTCATGCCGATGCCGGTGGCTGCGGCTCCGGCCGCACCGGCACCGACGGCACCGGCGACTGAACCTGCGCCCTGGCTGCCGGAATCAGCGGCCGGGGTCTCACCGGCTGCCGGCTGGGAGCCATAGGCGTGCTGCTGCGCGTCATAACCGGTCGGCTGCGAACCGTGAGCCTGCTGCTGTGCGGCGTAGCCAGTCGGCTGCGAACCGTAAGCCTGCGGCTGCGAACCGTAGGCCTGCGGGTCGCCGTAGCCGGCAGACACCGCACCAACCTGCTGCTGGTCGGCCGCGGCGTAACCCGGCTGCGCACCGAACTGATCCTGCTGACCGAACTGACCCTGACCGGCCTGCTGGCCCATCTGGGACTGAGCACCGTGCTGGTCGTACTGACCGTGCGGAACGTGCGGCTGGGCCTGTTGGCTGAGTCCCGGAGCGGCCGACGCGGCATCGCGCGAAACCGGGCGGGCCTTCGGGTGTGCCTGACTGTCCGGTCGCTGGGCGAACTCAGCGGCGAAGAAGGGCAGCATCGTGAAGACACCGGCGAAGAAGGACACAAGCGCTCCGACGAAGGCGAAGTAGGCCCCGACGTGCCAGGCAGACATCGAGAACACCGTCAGTGCGATCTCGAGGGCGCAGGTGGCGAACGCCACCGATGTCAGCACCGAGATGAGCTGATCGGGGCTGAGCGAGCCGATGCGCTGCGGGAAGCCGCGCACCGTCTTATTCAGCAGCGTGATGACCCCGGCGATGATGAGCAGCAGCGGCCACATGAGAACGATCTGCCAGCCGTACCTGCTCGTCATGAGGAAGGTGTTCTCAAGCCCGTAGCCGAAACCGTACATATCGCGCCAGAACGGAGTGATGAGCGAGATGAGCCCGAAGAGCGCGCCGACGAGAAGCAGGATGTCGCGCAGCGTCAGCGGCCCGAGCAGTCCGCCACCGGGCCGACGCGGGGCCGCGCTCTGCTGCGGGTAGCCTCCAGGGCCGTATCCGGCGCCGGGCTGGCTGCCATAGGCGGCCGGCATCTGGCTGCCGTAGCCAGCCTGCTGCTGATCCCACTGCTCGGGCTGCGGCGCCTGGCCCTGCGGCTGGCCGTAAGTCTGCCCCTGGCTGCCGTAGGCGCCCGGGTTCTGGCTGCCGTAGGCTGCGGGATCCTGACCGCCGTAACCGGCGCCGTATCCAGCGCCGGGCTGGCTGCCGTAGGCAGACGCCGGCTGGTGCGGATCCTGCTGCTGTCCGCCAGGCTGGTAGGGGGTGCTCATGATCGGAAGTTCTCCTCAGTCGTTGTGACCTGGCACGGTGGCCGAGTCTCAGTCCCACGGCCCACCGGCGGCCTGCTCGGCCTCCCGGCGCCCCGCGGTCGTTCGCTGGACGTAAGCATGTCGAGGGCTAGCTTACCGACATCACCCCTTGTCGACGCCAGCCTGCTGCCGTTTCCGACACTGTTGCTGAATGAGATAAGCAGTCTTAACCGGTGAGAGAATTCGATGTAAGGTGCACCACAGAGGCATTTGTTCCAACTCGCCAATGATGTCGGAGGCACACATGACAGACCAGAGCCAGCAGCACGCAGACCAGGCCTTCCCGCCACCGGAGGAGTTCAAGCGCAACGCCAACGTCACAGCAGACGAGTACGACAGAGCTGCAGCTGACCCACTCGCCTTCTGGGCGGAGAAGTCACGTGAGCTGCTCGACTGGGAGACCGACTTCTCCGAAACGCTCGACTGGTCTGACCCGCCCTTCGCCAAGTGGTTCGTCGGCGGCCGCCTCAACGTCGCCTACAACTGCCTCGACCGCCACGTCGAAGCCGGCAACGGCGACCGCGTCGCCATCCACTTCGAGGGCGAGCCCGGCGACTCACGCACCTACACCTATGTCGAGCTCACCGCGGAAGTGTGCAAGGCCGCGAACATGCTCACCGGTCTCGGTGTGAAGTCCGGAGACCGGGTCGCCATCTACATGCCGATGGTGCCGGAGGCGACGATCGCGATGCTCGCCTGCGCCCGCCTCGGCGCCGCCCATTCAGTCGTCTTCGGCGGGTTCTCCTCCGATGCCCTGCACTCGCGGATCATGGACGCCGAAGCGGAGGTCGTCATCACCGCCGACGGCGGATACCGGCGTGGCAAGCCGTCCTCGCTCAAGCCGGCCGTCGACGAGGCGCTCAGCAAGGGTGACACCCCTGTCAAGCACGTCGTCGTCGTCAAGCGCGCAAAGAACGACATCGAGATGGTCTCCGGCCGCGACCAGTACTGGCACGATCTGATGGACCAGCAGTCGGATGCGCACACGCCGGAGTTCTTCGACTCCGAGCATCCGCTGTTCATCCTCTACACCTCGGGAACCACCGGAAAGCCCAAGGGCATCCTGCACACCTCGGGCGGCTACCTCACCCAGGTGCTGTATTCGATGCAGGCGAGCTTCGACATCAAACCGGAGACCGACGTCTTCTGGTGCACCGCCGACGTCGGCTGGATCACCGGCCACTCCTACGTCGCCTACGGCCCACTGGCCGCAGGTGCCACCCAGGTCATCTACGAAGGCACCCCGGACTCCCCGCACCGCGGCCGCTGGTGGGAGGTCGTCGAGAAGTACAAGGTCTCGATCTTCTACGCCGCACCGACCGCAATCCGGGCGTGCATGAAGTGGGGCCGGGAGCACGCGCAGAAGTTCGACCTGTCTTCGCTGCGGCTGCTCGGCTCGGTCGGCGAGCCGATCAACCCCGAGGCGTGGCTGTGGTACCACGAGGTGATCGGCGGCGGGCGCTGCCCGATCGTCGACACATGGTGGCAGACCGAAACCGGCGCGCACATGATCGTCCCGCTGCCCGGGGCCGTCGACCTCAAGCCGGGCTCAGCCCAGCGCCCGCTGCCGGGCATCAGCGCCCAGGTCGTCGACGACGCAGGCCACCCGTGTGAGGCGAATGCCGCCGGCTTCCTCACGATCACCGAACCGTGGCCGGCGATGCTGCGCGGCATCTACAAGGACCCCGAGCGGTTCAAGGAGACCTACTGGTCGCAGGTCGAAGGCCAGTACTTCGCCGGTGACGGCGCGCGCTTCGACTCCGACGGCGACATCTGGTTCCTCGGCCGCATCGACGACGTCATGAACGTGTCCGGCCACCGCCTGTCGACTGCAGAGATCGAGTCTGCGCTCGTCTCCCACCCCGACGTCGCCGAGTCCGCTGTCGTCGGCGCCGCCGACGAGACCTCCGGCCAGGCCGTCATCGCCTTCGTCGTGCTGCGCGGCAAGGCCACCGAGGACGACGACACCGCCGAGGCGCTGCAGAACCACGTGCGCCGCGAGATCGGTCCGATCGCCAAGCCCAAGCAGGTGTTCATCGTCGAGGAGCTGCCCAAGACCCGCTCGGGCAAGATCATGCGCCGCCTGCTCAAGGACGTCGCGGAGAACCGCGGCATCGGCAACACGACGACCCTGGCTGACGCCTCGGTCATGGACGTCATCGCCAGCCGCGTCGCCCAGGGCTGAGATCTGCCCCCAGCCGCCGCCTCGGGCACGGAAACGGGGCCGCGACAGCGGGTCCCAGCCGGTGTCCAAGACGCGGCACGCCCGCGCCGGAGCGCGCCGGCGCGGGCCGCTGATCGGTGGTTTCGCAGATTTTCGCGCGCCCTGGCGTTTGTCAGGCGGGCAGAACGCATTAGGCTAGGAAGCAAGCAGCGTTACCCATTCCTCATCTATGAAGGAGCCAGCATGTCCGAGCGGTCGATCTCCCAGCTCATCAAAGACATCCAAGCTGATGGCCAAGCACTCGTCCAGGAGGAGTCGGCCCTCGCGAAGGCCGAGGTCACCGAGGGTGTCAAGAAGCTCGGCATCGGTGCCGGCCTGGCGATCGCCGGACTGTTCCTGCTGTTCCTCGGCTCGCTTGTCGTCACCTTCCTGCTCGTAGCCGTCTTCCACGAGGGCGTCGGGCTGTCGTGGTGGCTGAGCGCCCTCATCGTCTTCGGCATCCTGCTCGTGCTCGCGCTCATCCTCGTCGGCATTGCGGTGCCGTTCCTCAAGAAGGGCAACCCGACCCCGCAGTCGGCGATCAGCTCCGGCAAGTCGGCACTCAACGCTTTCAAGCGCGCCCTGAGCAACCCCTCGGGCCCGCGCGTCTGAGTTCCGGTTCCGAGGTGCCGGTTCCGCTCCCGAGGCGGAGGTTCGGTGCCGCAGTGGGCGCCGGTTCCCGGACTTGGTCAGGTTCCCGTGCTGAGTCCGGCTCACCTGTTGGGAGCCCATGAGAGCCACTGATTGAAGCCTGCATCCTGTGCGGATGCAGGCTTCAGTCGTGTCTGGGCGGCTCGGGGCGCCTCAGAGTTCGATGTCGATCTGGGCTGCGCGATCCCAGTCGCGGGCCCAGCCCATCTCCTCCAGCGCGAACTCCAGAAGGGCTGCGGTGAAGCCCCATACGCGCAGCACGCCGACGTCGAAGGCCGGGGTGCGGTACGAGCGGTCCGGGGCGGTGAACGTCCCGCGGTTCTCCGGGGCGACGAGGTCGGCGACCGGCACCCGGTAGACGCGCGAGGACTCGCCGTGGTCGACGACCCACACGTTCGAAGGGTTCTGCCACCAGGCGAGCACCGGGGTGACCTCGAAGGAGCTGACCGGAATGTAGAGCGGATCGAGGGTGCCGACGACTTCGACGCCGTCGGGATCGAGGCCGGTCTCCTCTTCGGCCTCGCGCAGAGCTGCGGCGATCTCATCAGCGTCCTCCGGATCGCGTCCGCCACCGGGGAAGGCGACCTGGTTGGGGTGGTGGCGCAGCTTCGCCGAACGCTGCAGCAGCAGCACGTCGACATCGGCCACCCCGAGGCGTTCGAGCCGGTCCTGCTCGCGGCGGCCGGCGAGTGTGCGCGGGGCCTGCCCGCGGCCGAAGAGCATGAGCACAGAGGCATCGCGCACCGGCGCATCGTCCTTCTTGTGGACCCGGCGCATCCACTCCTCATTGCCGCCGGATTCGGCCAGCCGCGCAAGCGCGGACTTGACCGGGTCACCGGGGCTCGGCACCCACAGACTCACGCCTGGGCCTCCGGGGTCGGCTGCTCCGGCTCGGCTTTCGGGGCCATCTCGAAGCGCAGCATCTTCTCCGCCTTGGCCGGGTCGAGCTCGCCGATGCCGAAGCTCGGGCACAGTTTGGCGATCGGGCATGCGCCGCAGGCCGGCCGGCGTGAATGGCAGATCCGGCGGCCGTGGAAGATCATCCGGTGCGACAGCAGTGTCAGATCCTTCTTCGGAAACAGTGCGACGACATCGGCCTCGACCTTCGCCGGGTCCTCCTGCGTGGTGAACCCCATCCGGCGGGCGAGGCGCCCAAGGTGCGTATCGACGGTCAGCCCCGGAATGTCGAAGGCGTTGCCGAGCACCACATTGGCCGTCTTCACACCCGTGCCCGGCAGGCTCACAAGATCCTTCTGGTTCGCCGGGACCGCGCCGCCGAACCGGTCGACGAGCTCGCCTGCGAGCCGCACGATGTTCTTCGCCTTCGACCGGTAGAACCCGGTCGAGCGGATGAGCTGCTCGACATCCTCGATCCGCGCAGCCGCCAGCGCCTCGGCGTCGGGAAACGCCGCGAACAGCCCCGGGGTCACCGAATTCACCCGGATATCGGTCGTCTGCGCCGACAGCACAGTGGCGACGAGCAGCTGGAACGGGGTCTCGAAGTCCAGCTCGCAGCGGGCGTTCGGGTACACCTCGGCCAGAATCCGGTGGATCTTCCGCGCCCGCCTCGTCCGCCCCAGCGGCGTCTCCTTGGCGAATCGGCGCGCACTCTTCTCCGCGACACTCAGCATGTCTCCCACCTTATCGATCCCCGCGCCCGAGGCGCCGGTCACCCACCGCTGGGAGGTCACCCCTGCCTCGGGCACGGGGTGCCAACCGCCTCGGGCACGGGGTATCCACCATCTCCGGAGCGGAGTGTCCACCACCTCCGGAGCGGAGGTGGGAACCGCCTCGGGAACGGTGCGTTTCAGCTCGTGGAGAACTCTGTTCCGCAGTGCGGCCAAACCCGCGATCGCAGGCCGGGCGCCTGTTAGGATCGCACATGCTCTACGGCCGGGTAACAGGCATGACGCCGGCACCGGCATCAAGTAGAGTGTGCGGTGGGACACATCGGCGACAAACGTATGTGAGGGAAGACCTCAGGAGGAACTGTGGATATCGAAGTAGTCCGGAATGCCACGCTGTTTGCGGGTCTTGATGACGAATCGACGAGCGCGCTGCTGAAGTTCATGAAGCCGCGCAGCCTGCGCCGGGGCACCGTGCTGTTCCGCGAGGGCGATTCCGGCAACGAGCTCTACATCGTCTCCACCGGCAAGCTCAAGGTCGGCCGCGAATCGCCGGACGGCCGTGAGAACCTGCTGTCGGTCGTCGGCCCTGGTGAGATGATCGGCGAGCTGACGCTGTTCGATCCGGGCTCCCGCTCGACGACGGTGACCGCTGTGTCGCAGACCGAGCTGCTGAGCCTGGAGCACAACGACCTCATGACCTGGCTCGAAGAGCGCCCGCAGGCTGCGATGAACCTCTTGCGCGCCCTGGCTCAGCGCCTGCGCCGCACCAATGACACCGTCGGCGACCTCGTGTTCTCCGACGTGCCCGGCCGCGTGGCCAAGGCGCTGCTCGACCTGGCCGAGCGCTTCGGCAAGCAGGGTCCGGACGGCACGCTCGTCGCCCACGACCTCACGCAGGAAGAGCTCGCCCAGCTGGTCGGCGCCTCGCGTGAGACCGTCAACAAGGCCCTGGCTGACTTCGCCGCTCGCGGCTGGCTGCGTCTGGAGGCACGCGCCGTCGTCATCCTCGACCAGGAGCGCCTGAGCAACCGCGCCCACTGACCTTCAGCTGCTGAGCACCTGAACGCAGCCGCGAACGCCCGGACACGATGTCCGGGCGTTCTGCTGTTGGTGCTGCGGTTCAGCCGTCGAGCTCGTCGATGTAGGCCAGCTGCGCCCGCACGATCTGCAGGGCCGCCGGGCGCACCGAGTCCGGCACCTGGGCGTAGACGGCGTCGCAGATCTCCTCCGCCGAAGAGTGGCCGTCCTCCAGCAGTCCGCGCACCTGTTCGATGCGCTCGTGGCGGTGGCTGATGTAGTAGTCGAGCACCGCCGCGGCATCCGTGCGCGCCGGCCCGTGGGCCGGTTCGATGCGGTCGAAGACCCCATCGCTGACGAGCCCGCGCAGGCGCGCGAGACTGGCCATGTAGTCCCCCAGCGAGCCCTCCGGGTGGGCGATCATCGTCGTGCCCTCGCCGAGCACTGTGTCGCCGGTGAAGAGCGAGGAGCCGAAGAGCAGGCTCACCGAATCCGAGGTGTGCCCTGGGGTGGCGAGGATCGTCACGGCGTCTGCGTGGTCGGATCCGAAGGACAGCTGCTGGCCGTCTATGAGCGGATCGGCGCCCCGGCAGAACTCGGGCAGCACGGCGTGGCAGGCGGTGTCCGGGGCCCATTCGCTCACGGTGTGGAACATCTCGGTGTGGTCGGCGTGCCGGTGGGTGAAGACGACGGCAGACAGGCACCGGCCGGCGATCGCGTCGAGGATGTTCGCCCGGTGCTCAGCGAGTTCTGGGCCGGGGTCGATGAGCAGGGCCGAGGCGTCGTCAGCGCTGGTGAGCAGGTAGGTATTCGTTCCCTCCAGCGTCATCGCCGAAGGATTGTCTGCGGTGATCCGCAGCGTGCGCGTGGGCATCGTTGCCTCCCTTGCCGAACAGTGCGCGGCTTTGGCCTGCTGATCTGTCTGGGATCCCGATAGCTGCTGGGATCCGGTGTGCTCGACAGTCTATCGGCACCCCCGGACACGGCTGCCAGCGGTCAGATCTCGAACCGGGCGCCACCTCCGGAAAATTTCTCAGAATTTTTTCTCAGCGCTCTGACCAGGGATGATAGTGGATTCTCTCGATTCTTTGGGCGGGAAGGCGCCAATTCAGGGGCGTTCTGTGGTAGTGATGTCC